>JBOFUS010000494.1:0-10333 GCA_051652685.1 Beijerinckiaceae bacterium | reverse complement strand
GCCGGATCAGCCGAAATGCCAAGACGCGCGGCTTCCTGAAGCAGGAGTTCGCGGATAACCAGAGCGCGCGCTGCGGCCTGCCACGCATCGATCGGCTTGGCGGCAGGGTGGTTCTGGGTCTCCCGCGCAATCGCATCCCGGGCGATCGAGACACTGTTGACACTCACCGTCTTTGGCTTGGCACTGACGGCGGGTTTGACCGCACAGGCTGTCGTTTCATTGGACGTTGCCATTGCAGGTTACTCCGCAGGATGGGTTGGTGTGCGGGACGCTCCGCCAGGCGCGAGCAATCGCCGTGTACGCACGACCTGATAGCCCTTGCGGCCGAGGTACCAGACCGGTGCCGACCAGACATGGACCAGCCGCGAGAATGGGAAGATCAGGAAGATGGTCATGCCCAGAACGAGATGAACCAGATAGGGCCAACTCAGCCCTTGCAGCGTTTTGGCATCCACCGGCTGGACCGTGACAATGCCCTGCGCCCAGTGCGCCAGCACAAGCATGACTGATCCATCAGAATGCTGAAGGGACAAGGGCAGCGTCAGCAGGCCAAGACACAACTGCACCCAGAGAATGCCCAGCACGCCGAGATCCATGTAGGTCGATGTCTGGCGGATGCGCGCGTCAAACAGACGGCGATGCAGAAGCAGCGTCAGACCGATGAAGCAGATCAGTCCGGCGATGCCGCCCGCAGTGATCGCGATCAGCTGCTTCTGCTCCACACTCATGACCAGCGTGTAGATGAATTTCGGCGTGAGCAGGCCGACGGCGTGGCCCAGAAACAGGAACAGGATGCCAAAGTGGAAAAGGTTCGAGCCCCATCTCAGCTGCTTCTTGCGCAGCAGCTGGCTCGAACTCGCACGCCACGTGTATTGCTCGCGGTCAAAGCGGATCAGGCTGCCGAAAATGAAAGCGGAGAGGCAAACGTATGGGTACCAGACAAACAGGATGTGGAAGATGACATCGGTCATGGCTCAATCTCCTCAGCGTGCCGCGTTGCCGGTATGGGTGAAGGTCGTGCGAGGTCCAGCACCCGGAACAGGTTCAAGTCCCGGTGCTGGGCGGCGCGCCTGGCGCAACTTCGAAGACAGGGAATCCCTGCCGCAATCATCGGCCGCAGCGCCCGGCCCGAACAGAACCTCCTCTTCGGCCCAGGCCGCATCGAGTGCTTCAAGGTCATCGGGCTCCGGGTCCGGCTCAGCCAGCAGCCGCGCAATCATGGCGGCATCCGGCTTGGCCTTGCTCAAACTCGATAATGCAGCGAAGACAGCTTCATAGGGTGACTGACGTTTGCGCAGGCGCTCACGCAGTGCTGCAAACACGTGCGCGGGCTGGCCAACAAGTTCGACCGCCTCCGCGGGCGTTCGCGTCGAGGCGAACTCCAAGAACAGCGGCAGGAAGTCCGGCAGTTCGGAAATGGTCGGCGTATAGCCGCCATCCTCATAGACTTTGATAAGGTCGACCATGGCCTGCCCGCGATCCCGGCTTTCGCCGTGGACATGCTCGAACAGGTGCAGTGACAGCGCACGGGTGCGATCAAACAGCAGGATGAATCGCTCCTGTTTGTCCATGAGATCACCATCGGCCAGATCATCGATGAGGAGGACAAGCGCCTTTCGATCCGCTTTGGGCAGAACCGCTTCATGCTCCATGACGGCGACGAGTTCGTCACGGGCAGCTTGCAAACCAGCGGTTGGATAGGTCAGCAGGGCAGAGAGAACCTTGAGCGTTTTCATGTCAGTAGGTCCCCACTTTTGGCTTGTCGTTCTTGACTTTCACCCCACCGAAAAGGTTGGCGCTGTTGTCGGAGGGCATGCAGCCATCGCCGAAAGAGAAGCCGCAATTGCCGCGCAGCTCGTAGGCATCCTCGGTGACTTCGCGGTGCGCGGTCGGGATAACGAAGCGGTCCTCGTAATTGGCGATCGCCATGATGTGGTACATGTTCTCGATCTGGGCCGGGGTGAGCCCGACCCTCTTCGCGACAGCCTGGTCAATGACGCCATCCACAGTTTTCGCCCGCATGTAAGCGCGCATGGCCAGCATCCGTTCCAAACCACGGGAAACCGGTGCCTCGTCGCCTGCGGTGAGCAGATTTGCGAGATATTTCAGTGGAATACGTAGCGATTTCACATCGGGCATGCCGCCATCAATGCCCATCTTGCCCGCCTCTGCCGCTGCGGTGATCGGTGACAGCGGCGGCACATACCAAACCATCGGCAGCGTGCGGTATTCTGGATGGAGCGGGAACGCGACTTTCCACTCCATCACCATCTTGTAGATCGGCGAGAGCCGCGCAGCTGCGAGCCATGAGTCCGAAATGCCGTCGGCACGCGCCTGAGCGATTACAGCGGGATCTTCCGGATCGAGGAAGATCTTCATCTGGGCCTCATAGAGGTCCTTGTCGTTGGGGACGCTCGCGGCCTCCTCGATGCGATCAGCATCGTAGAGCATCACACCGAGATAGCGGATGCGACCGACACAGGTCTCCGAGCATACGGTTGGCTGGCCCGCCTCGATGCGCGGATAGCAGAAGATGCACTTCTCGGACTTGCCGGATGACCAGTTGAAATAGATTTTCTTGTAAGGGCAGCCCGACACGCACATGCGCCAGCCGCGGCACTTGTCCTGATCGATCAGGACGATGCCATCCTCCTCGCGCTTGTAGATTGCGCCTGAGGGGCAAGCTGCAGCACAGGTCGGGTTGAGGCAGTGCTCGCACAGCCTCGGCAAGTACATCATGAAGGTGTTTTCGAACTGGCCGTACATCTCCTTTTGGACGCCCTCGAAATTGGCGTCCTTGGAGCGCTTGGAGAATTCACCGCCAAGAATTTCCTCCCAATTCGGTCCCCACTCGATCTTTTCCATCCGCTCACCGGTGATCAAGGATCGCGGACGGGCGGTCGGAAAGGCCTCGAGTTCCGGCGCCTTCTGAAGGTGCTCGTAATCGAAGGTGAACGGCTCGTAGTAGTCGTCGATTTCAGGCATATCCGGATTGGCGAAGATGTTCGCCAGAACGCGCCACTTGCCGCCAATGCGCGGCTCGATCTTGCCGTTGGCCTTGCGCTTCCAGCCGCCCTTCCACTTGTTCTGGTTCTCCCAGTCCTTGGGATAACCGATGCCGGGCTTGGTCTCGACATTGTTGAACCACGCGTATTCCATGCCTTCGCGGTTGGTCCAGACGTTCTTGCATGTCACCGAGCAGGTGTGGCAGCCGATGCATTTGTCGAGGTTCAGAACCATCGCAATCTGAGCGCGAATTTTCATTGTCTTGGTCCTTCTCACTCGGCTGCTTGCGCGGGGATGTGATGGGTGGAGGGCTTCTCGACATAAGGTCGTTCGAGCCAGTCGACGGCCTTCACCTTGCGGATCACCACGAACTCGTCGCGGTTGGTGCCGATCGTGCCGTAGTAATTGAAGTCATAGGCAAGCTGTGCGTAGCCACCGATCATGTGCGTCGGGTTGATCACGATGCGGGTCACCGAGTTGTGGATGCCGCCGCGATTGCCGGTCATCTCTGAGCCCGGTACGTTCACGATCTTCTCCTGCGCGTGGTACATAAAGAGCGTCCCGTCCTTCATGCGCTGGGACACCACGGCACGCGCCACCAGGGCACCATTGCTGTTGAAGGCCTCGACCCAATCATTGTCGACAATGCCGGCGCGTTTGGCGTCGTTCTCACTCAGCCAGACGATCGGGCCACCGCGCGAGAGCGTCAGCATCATCAGGTTGTCGGTATAGGTGGAGTGGATGCCCCATTTCTGGTGCGGCGTGATGAAGTTCAGCACGATCTGCTTTTCGCCATTCGGCTTGAGGTCCATCACCGGCGCTGTGGTCTTGAGATCCAGTGGCGAACGATAGACACACAGGCTTGCACCGAAGGCCCGCATCCAAAGGTGATCCTGATAGAGCTGCTGGCGGCCGGTCAGCGTCCGCCAGGGGATCAATTCGTGCACGTTGGTGTAGCCGGCGTTGTAGCAGACCTTCTCGCTCTCTAGCCCGGACCATGTCGGCGCGGAGATGATCTTGCGCGGTTGCGCCACCACATCGCGGAAACGGATCTTCTCGTCTTCCTTGGGCAAGGCGAGATGCGCGTGCTCGCGCCCGGTCGTCTTGCTGAGCGCTTCCCAGGCCCTGACCGCCACCTCGCCATTGGTCTCCGGTGCCAGCATCAGGATCATCTCGGCGGCGTCGATGTCGGTGACGATCTTCGCCATGCCTTTATTGGCGCCTTCGAGATGGACGCCGTTCAGATCTTTCAGATGCTGGACCTCATGGCCGGTTTTCCAGGCCATGCCTTTGACGCCATTGCCGATGGAATCCATCAGCGGGCCAAGTGCCGTGAAGCGGGCGTAGGTGTTTGGATAGTCACGCTCGACAACTGCGACCACCGGCATGGTCTTGCCGGGGATAGGTTCGCACTCGCCCTTCTTCCAGTCCTTCGGTTCGAAAGCCTGGGCAATCTCGTTGGCGGTGTCGTGCTTGATGGGGTTGAGCACCACATCCTTCTCTACGCCGAGCACTTCGGGCGCGACGGCCGAGAAAGCCTTGGCAATACCCTTGTAGATTTCCCAATCCGATCGCGCTTCCCAGGCCGGGTCCACCGCGCCTGTCAGCGGGTGGATGAAGGGGTGCATGTCGGACGTGTTGAGGTCGTTCTTCTCGTACCAGGTGGCCGTGGGCAGAACGATGTCGGAATACACACAAGTGGTGGACATGCGGAAATCGAGCGTAACCAGCAGGTCGAGTTTTCCCTCGGGGGCATGATCGTGCCACACCGCTTCTGTCGCGCGTGCCCGACCTTCCGCGCCCAGATCTTTGCCCAGAACGCCATGGGTCGTGCCGAGCAAGTGCTTGAGAAAATACTCATGCCCTTTGCCCGATGAGCCCAGCAGGTTGGAGCGCCAGACGAACAAGTTGCGTGGCCAGTTCTTCGGATTGTCCGGATCCTCGCAGGACATCTTAAGCGAGCCGTCTTTCAGCGACTTCGCGACATAGTCCTTGGCTTCCATACCGGCGGCGGCGGCATCTTTCGCCACCTGCAAAGGATTGGTCTGGAGTTGTGGCGCCGATGGCAACCAGCCCATGCGCTCGGCGCGAATGTTGTAGTCGATCAGCGCACCATCCCAAGGCCCTTCGGGTGCAGTGGGGGATAGTAGGTCCTTTACCTGAACCGTCTCGTAGCGCCATTGGTCTGTGTGGGCATAAAAGGCCGAAGTCGAGTTCTGCTGGCGCGGCGGGCGTCCCCAATCCAGCGCGAAGGCGAGAGGCAGCCAGCCGGCCTGCGGACGCAGCTTTTCCTGCCCGACATAATGCGCCCAGCCGCCACCGGATTGGCCGACGCAACCGCACATGATGAGCATGTTCATCACGCCGCGATAGTTCATGTCGGCGTGGTACCAATGGTTCATCGCCGCGCCGATGATGACCATGGAGCGACCCTTGGTCTTTTCGGCATTGGTGGCGAACTCACGAGCCACCTGAATGATCTTGTCGCGCGATACTCCCGTGACCTTTTCAGCCCAGGCCGGAGTGTAGGGTATGTCGTCATCCAGCGATTTTGCGACATTGGCGCCGCCATAGCCGCAATCGACGCCATAATTGGCGAGGAAAAGATCATGGACCGAAGCAACCAACGTCTCACCATCGACGAGCTTCAGTTTCTTCACCGGCACATTACGCTTGAGGATGCTGGCATGGGTGGTTGAAGCGAAATGCTCGTGCTCGATGTTTCCGAAATAAGGGAACGCTACCTCGGCCAGCTCATCCTTGATATCGGCAAGACTGAGCCGGAGCTTGGTTTCCTTGCCGCCAGATTCTTGCTCCTCAAGGTTCCACTTGCCGCTCTCGCCCCAGCGAAAACCGATCGTACCCTTTGGCGCGACAATCTTGCCGGATGTCTCGTCATAAGCGACGGTTTTCCAATCCGGATTGTTGCTTTCGCCCAACGCCTTGGAAAAATCAGAAGCCCGCACGAAGCGATCGGGCACAAGATTGCCGCCCTGCTTCACCAGCTTCACCAGCATCGGCATATCGGTGTATTGGCGGACATAATCGCGGAAATAGGTGGCCTGCCTGTCGACGTGATATTCCTTCAGGATCACGTGGCCCATCGCCATGGCGAGGGCGGAATCAGTTCCCTGTTTCACCGAAAGCCAGATGTCGCCAAACTTCGCGGCCTCAGAATAATCGGGGCAAATCACGGCGCTCTTCATGCCGCGATAGCGCGCTTCCGTATAGAAATGAGCATCGGGTGTCCGCGTCTGCGGCACGTTTGAACCCCACAGAATGATGAAGCCGGCATTGTACCAATCGGCCGATTCCGGCACGTCGGTCTGCTCGCCCCAGGTCTGCGGCGAAGCGGGTGGCAGGTCACAATACCAGTCGTAGAACGACATGCAGACGCCGCCGATCAGGCTGAGATAGCGTGATCCCGCCGCATAGCTGACCATTGACATGGCCGGGATCGGCGAGAAGCCAAACACCCGGTCCGGGCCATAGGTCTTGGCCGTATAGGCATTGGCCGAGGCGATGATCTCGGTGACTTCATCCCAGCTTGCCCGGATGAACCCGCCGTGACCGCGCATTTTCGTGTAGTTGGCGCGTTTGTCGGGGTTTTCGACGATGCTTTTCCAGGCGGCAACCGGCTGCATGGTCTTGCGGGATTCACGCCACATCTTGAGCAGCCGTGAGCGGATCAGCGGATACTTCACCCGGTTGCCCGAATAGAGATACCAGCTGTAGCTGGCCCCGCGCGAGCAGCCGCGCGGCTCATGGTTTGGCAGATCTGGCCGCGTGCGCGGATAGTCAGTCTGCTGCGTTTCCCATGTGACGATCCCGCCCTTGACGTAGATCTTCCAAGAACAGGACCCTGTGCAGTTCGCGCCATGGGTGGAACGCACGATCTTGTCGTGCTGCCAACGCTTTCGGTAGCCATCCTCCCAGCTGCGATCCTCGGACGTGGTGATCCCGTGACCGTTGGAGAAGGGTTCGGAAACCTTGTTGAAGAAGGTCAGGCGATCGAGAAAATGCGACATGATGACGTGCCTCTCGTGAGAGCCGGATTTATTGTGCGGGAGTCATTGAGGGAGCAGCTGGCGGTGCGGCCCTACCGTGTTCAAGGTCATGGAGAAGGCCGCCGCGGCGCGTGTAGAACCACCAGGTCACGCCGATGCTGATCAGGTAAAAGCCGAGGAACGCATAGAGCGCTGCTTGCGCACCACCCGTCAGGGCGATGGAGGTGCCAAAGCTCTTGGGAATGAAGAAGGCCCCGTAAGCTGCCACTGCTGAAGTGAAGCCAATGATGGCGGCACTTTCCTTGTCAGACTGCTTGATGAGAACTTGCCCCTTCAGGCCGGGCTCCAGGCGCGCCACTTCCTTGCGCATGATCGCCGGGATCATCTGGAAGGTTGAGGCGTTGCCGATGCCCGTCATCGCGAACAGGAACATGAAGCTTGCGAAAAAGACCGGGAACGAGGTCGGATTTCCCTTCATGCCAATCGCGTAGAGAATGCCGACGACGCCGAAACTCATCGCGATGAAAGCCCAGAAGGTGATGCGTCCGCCACCAATCCGGTCGCAGGCCTTGCCCGCAAACACACGCGAAAGTGCACCCACCAACGGCCCCAGGAAGGCATATTGCAGCGCATTCACCTCCGGATAGAGGATTTTAGTCAGCAGCGGGAATGCCGCCGAAAAGCCGATGAACGAGCCGAATGTGCCAGTGTAGAGCCAACACATGATCCAGTTGTGCCGGCGGCGGAAGATCACCGCCTGATCAGCAAAGCTCGCCTTCATTGTCGCGATGTCGTTCATGCCGAACCAGGCTGCAAAGGCCGAGGCGATGATGAACGGCACGAAGACAAAGCCGGCGTTTTGCAGCCACAATGTAGAGGTGACCTTGCCCACAGTTGCCGTCTGCGGATCGCCGCCAAATGCGCCGAAAATGCCTGCTGTGATGGCGAGCGGAACCACAAACTGCACAACGCTGACGCCGAGATTGCCCATGCCGGCGTTGATGGCCAACGCGTTGCCCTTTTCCGCCTTGGGGAAGAAGAAGGAGATGTTGGCCATCGACGATGCGAAATTACCGCCACCGAAGCCGCAAAGCAGAGCGAGGCCCAGGAATATCCAATAGGGCGTTTCAGGGTTTTGGACCGCAAAGCCCATGCCGAGCGCCGGAACGAGCAGCGACCATGTCGCGATTGTTGTCCATAGTCTGCCGCCAAACATGGCGGGCATGAAACTGTAGAAAATGCGCAAGGTCGCGCCAGAGAGCCCCGGCAGGGATGCCAGCCAGAAAAGCTGTTCATTTGTGAAGGCAAACCCGACCGATGGCAGTTTGGCGACCACCACCGACCAAACCATCCAGACCGCAAAAGAGAGCAGCAGGCACGGCACGGAAATCCAGAGGTTGCGGCGCGCTATCGCCCTGCCTCCATTGGCCCAGAAGTCCTTGTCCTCTGGGCGCCAATCCTGGATCGCGCCAGTCGCGGCAAGCTGACCTTCCTGCGCAGGGCCGTGGATCGGCTGCATTTCCGGAAGTTCTGGCAGCTTGCTAGCGGGAATGCCGGCTTCTGATGCAGCGCTCTCCATGGACCGTACGGTCAGATGCATCCACACCAAAGACACCGATACCAGCAGGAAGAGCAGCCAGAAGCAGCTCTGCCAGACACCGGTCAGGTCATTGAGAGCACCGAAGGCGATCGGCAGGATAAACCCGCCAAGGCCGCCAACGAGGCCAACCACGCCGCCGACCGCACCAACGCGGTCGGGGTAGTAAACCGGGATGTGCTTGAAGACCGCTGCCTTGCCCAGGCTCATGAAAAAGCCGAGGACAAACGCTACCGCGATAAAACCTGTGACGCTCATACGGGTGGAAAAGGTCACCGGTCCGCGAATGCCCTCGACGACATACTGCGTTGGCGGATAGGACAGGATGAAGGTGCAGATCACCGAGACCAGAAAGGTCCAGTACATGATGCGCCGCGCGCCAAACTTGTCGGAGAGATGGCCGCCATAGGCGCGGAAGATCGAGGCAGGGATGGAATAGGCCGCGCCGATTATGCCGGCGGTCGCAATATCCAACCCATAGACGCCCATGAGGTAGCGTGGCAGCCAAAGCGCCAGCGCGACAAAGGCCCCGAACACGAAGAAGTAGTAGAGCGAAAAGCGCCAGACCTGGATGTTGCGCAAAGGTTCCAACATCGCGGAGAGCGGCTCGGGCTTCTGACCTGTTTCGCGACGACGCGCGAGATCGGGATCGTCCTTGGTCATCAGGAAGAAGATGATCGCGGTCGCAGCGAGCACCGCCGCCCAGATCAGCGCCACACTCTTCCAGCCATAAGCGACCATGATGACAGGCGCGACGAACTTGGTGACGGCCGCGCCGACATTGCCGGCCCCGAAGATGCCAAGCGCCGTACCCTGCTTTTCCTTCGGAAACCATTTCGAGACATAGGCCACGCCGACCGAGAACGAGCCGCCGGCGATGCCTACACCAAGCGCGGCGATCAGGAATGTCGGATAGTCATAGGCTTGCGTAAGCAGCACTGTCATCACAGCCGCGCTCAGCATCGTGAAGGTATAGACGACCCGCCCGCCATACTGATCTGCCCAGATGCCGAGCATGAGGCGGATCAAGGATCCCGTCAGGATCGGGGTTCCAACCAGCAGACCGAACTGGGTATCGTTCAGTCCTAGATCCTTCTTGATCTGGATGCCGATGATCGCAAAAATCGTCCAGACCGCAAAGCAAACGGTGAAGGCAAATGTCGATAGCCAAAGCGCCCTGGCCTGATCGCCTTTGTCGACAATCGATCCCGCTGGCATGTGCGACACTCCCCTTGATGAAATCGGACGCCGTTGATCCGTCATGGGGAAGCTGCAATCGCCAAGAATAAAGATACTTGATTTATATCAACAGTCTCGTCGAAGGCTGAAGTTTCAAGATTTTACCAAATAGAAATCATTCATTTGTCGTTCAATACGCAAACCGATCGATCCATTTCCGAGAATAACAATATGACTTTTGTCAAGGACAAGTTTGCGCATAAGCGCTAACTTCCCTGCAACGGGACAAGAAAAATGCGCTCCGAAGATCTTGATGAAATGCAGCAACTGCCATTGTTTTCAGGCGTCGAGGCCGTTCATGTCGACGCCATGCTCAAGGCGTCCTTCCTTCAGCGTTTTCCGGCATGCGTCGAACTTGTCCGCGAGGGCGAACCGGCTGATTTCCTGCATGTCGTTGTCGATGGGCAGGTTGAGCTGTTCTCAGCTTATCGCGAAAGGGAAACAACGGTCGGCGTGCTGGGGCCGGGCAAGAGCTTCATTGTTG
>JBOFUS010000493.1:0-3438 GCA_051652685.1 Beijerinckiaceae bacterium | reverse complement strand
CATACGAAAAACTGACGTTGTCGAACTGGATGCGGCCCTTGAAGCGCGGAGCCTCCACCGCGTTCGGATTGTCGCGGACGGCGGGCAGCGTGTCGGTGATATCAAAGAACTCGCGCATCTTGGGGGCCTGCATCAGCAGCGAGTTGACGAAGCCCACGACCTCTTCGAGCTTGCCGATGAGCATGGTTGCAAAGCCCATGAACGTGACGATCTCGCCGATGCTGGCCAGCCCCTGGATGTGCAGCCAGGTGCCATAGAGCAGGATGAGCGTCACAGTCAGCGTCGCCGCAGTGCGGGTCGCGACCGAAGCCAGCGCCCACCATGACAGCACCGGAATCTGTGCGGCGAGCAGTTGGTGGATCACGCCCTTCAGGGCCTCGGTCTCGGCCTTGATGCGTGTGAACGACTGGATGACCGGCACATTGCCCAGTGCATCCGAGGTGTGTTCGGCGAGGTTGGAGTGAAACTCCTCGACCGCGCCCTGCATGCGCTCGGTCTTGTTCATGATGAACCACAGGAGAAAGCCGAAAATCGCAACCAGCACGATCAGCAGCGTTGCCAGACGCCAGTTGAGGAACACCGTGAAGGGCAGCAGCACCACGAGCGCCACGATGGCCGCGCAATGGGTGCGGAAGAACCCTAGCCACAGCCATGCCATGCCATTGGAGCCCTCCAGCATGACCTTGAGCACGCGGCCGGAATGGGTCTGCGTATGGAACGCCATCGGCAGCGTCAGCACATGCTCGAAGTAGTTGGCCATCACCGCGAGCCTGCGCCGGTGTGACAACCGGTCAGAATGGAGCGCCACGAGCACGCCGGCCGCGATGGAAAAGAGGCCGATCACGATCCACAGCAGAATCAGCGACGACACTTCCGAGAAGGATACCGTCTGCCCAGGCGGTCGCTGGGCTGACAGCACATTGATGATCTGCCCGAACAGTGTCGGCTCGGCAAAGGCGGCAATGGCCAGCAGCACATTGGCGAACGCCAGCACGATTCCGAGCCTGAGCTCGGGGCCAAGCTGCCGCAATACGCGGCCGTAAAGACGGGTCAGGGACATGCGGGCCTGTCGATTTCGTGAAGAGGTCTAACTGGATAGTGCGCGGGCCGCCAGTTCGTCGCCGCCGCCCCGCAGCATTTGTCCAACGCGATGCCACGTGCGTTCCCAACGGCGGATGAACAAGGCCCCTGTCAGCGCAGGACCCTGATCAGCCGCGTGATGTCGATCAGCGAGATCAGCGCCGCCGAAACATAGGTGAAGGCGGCGGCGCGAAGCACCTTGCGCGCCGCGCGCTGATCATCCTCCGGAATGAAGCGCCCCGCCTGAAGGATCGGCAGCGCGCGGTTGAACGAGGCATCAAGCTCGACGGGCAGTGTCACCAGATGCAGCGCCAGCCGCGAGCCCATGAGCAGCGCCACGAGGCCTATCTGCGCCGCGACCATGGCGGGCGAGCGGGCAAGCGCACCGAGCAGGGGAATGGAGATGAGCACGATCTGCGCGATCCGGTCGATCCAGATGACACCCGGCGCGATCTTCTGGCGGAAGGCGAAAAGCGCATCGCCCTGCGCGTGCTGGAGCGCATGGCTGACCTCATGGGCGGCGACGGCAAGGGCAGCGACCGAGCGCCCGTCATGGTGCGGCAGCGAAAGCCGCACGACCTCGTCGGTCGGGTCATAGTGGTCGCCCATGGGCGTCAGTTCCACCTTGACGTGGCGGAGTTCTGCGCTGTCCAGGAGATGCCGCGCGAGATCGGCGCCGGTGCCTGCAAGATCTGGCCGTTCCGTCTGGTTGGCGGTGATGACTCTCCTCACCCAGAACTGGGGCAGGAAGATCAGGGCGAGCAGGACAACAGCGAGGATCAGATAGGGCATCGGCGCAATTCTGGCGTCATGCCGCTGGCTGCGTCAATGCGGCCGGAGCGCCCGCCAGGGCTGCGAACTCAAGTTAACGAGCTTTCAGGATTGCCAATTGACTGATTCCATCGAGCCTTCTGATTCGGGAGGTTTTGATGGACGATTTCGAGGCTGTTTTTGCGCCCTCGCGGACGGCGGTGCTGTTGAAGCATCTTTCGGAGGTGCCAGACCCGCGCGATCCGCGGCGCGTCGCGCATCCCTTGCCGGAGGTGTTGCTGCTGGTGGTCTGCGGCACGATCTGCGACTGTGACGACTATGACGCTATTGCCGACTGGGGCAAGGCGCATCTTGCAACGCTCAGGCGCTTGCTGCCCTATCATTTCGGCGTGCCCTGTGGACGCTGGCTGACGATCCTGATGAACCGCCTGCCCCGCGCGCTGTTCGCGCAGGCCTTCACCGACTTCGTGCGTGAGGCTTTCCCGGGCGCGGTCGATCATATCGCCATTGACGGCAAGACATCGCGGCGCAGCCATGACCGTGCAAGCGGTCAGGCCGCGCTGCATCTGGTCTCGGCCTTTGCCACCACAGAGCGCCTGGTGCTTGGGCAGGAAGCGGTTCGCGCCAAGGCCAACGAACTCTCAGCCATCCCGGCCCTGATCAACAAGCTGTCGGAGAAGAACGGTCTCAAGGGGGCGCTTCTGTCGATCGACGCCATGGCCACAAACGCCACGATCGCACAGACCATTCTTGATGCCGGCGCTGACTACCTGCTGGCCGTCAAGGCCAACCAGTCGACCATCCGTGCCGAAATCGAACGCTATTTCAGTGACGTAACGGTCGACCGCCTTGATACTCACGCCGACATCGACAAAGGCCATGGCCGCATCGAGGAGCGCAGGGTCGATGTCGCGACCGAGGTCGACTGGCTCGATGGCGGACGCCGCTTCCCGGGCGAGACGCGGCTGCCGGGCGTCAGAGCCATCATCCGCGTCGCATCCCGAACGCAACTGCGCGATCAATCCCGCTTCGAGACACGCTACTTCATCGCCTCACGCCGCCTCGACGCAAAGCAGGCCGCGAAAGCCGTCCGCGCCCACTGGGCTATCGAAAACACACTCCACTGGACCCTCGACGTCGTCTTCCATGAAGACCAGTCTCGCCTCAGAAAAGGCGAGGGTGCCGCCAACATGGCCGTTGTCCGTCACTTTGCCTTCAATCTCGTCAGGCAAGCCCCAGGAAATGCGCCCCTCAAGCGAATGAGAAAACGCGCAGGCTGGAAACCAGAAGTGCTCCTCCAGATCCTCAACCCGTCAGCGCGTTAACTTCGATTCGTTGCCCTGGAGCGCCCGCTGCCTCACGCGCGGTTCCGCGCCAGGATGAGCAGCAGCGTGCCTAGCGTGAAACAGACCAGAATCGCCGGCAAAAGGAAGAAGTTGAGCAGCAGCGGATCCCAAAGGAAGGGGTGTACGTGACGCGCGACTGCAGGTTCGATAATCGGAAATTGCTTCGGAAACAGCCAGAACAGCACTGCACCCAGTGGCGTCAGGACCAACGATGACTGGTCGAGGCTCTTGGCACCGTCGA
>JBOFUS010000492.1:0-11460 GCA_051652685.1 Beijerinckiaceae bacterium | reverse complement strand
TTCGCTCCGCGCCTCAGGATGAGGAACGTGGTGAGCTGCGATGCTCAACACTCGTTGTCCTGAGGTGCAAGCCAAAGGCGAGCCTCGAAGGACTGCCAACGCTTCCGCGAAAATCAGTTCCGGATCGCCGCCATCACATCGCGAAGCTGGCCGAGTTTCTCCGTCGCGCGGCGGCGGGCTTCGTCGGTCTTTGCGTCGCGGAGATCTTCCTCGGCGTCCTGCATTTCCTTGGCAATCGCTGCGGGGGAAAGCTCCTCGACAGGAGTTGCCACCTCGGCGAGGATTGTCAGGCCCGCCGCGTTCACGTCGGCAAAGCCGCCGCGCACGAAGAGGCGCTTCGACCCCTTGCCATCGGCAATAGTGACCACGCCGGGACGCAGCGAGGTCATCAGCGCCGCATGGTTCGCCATGATCGTCATGTCACCTTCCGCGCCGGGGACGACGACGCTCTCCACGGGCCCCTCGAAGAGCAGGCGGGCGGGAGAGACGAGTTCGAAGTGAAAGGTGGTCATCAAGCCGCCTCAGCCGCAAGACGCTGCGCCTTGGCCACGGCCTCCTCAATGTTGCCGACCATGTAGAAGGCGGCCTCGGGGAGGTGGTCGTACTTGCCGGCGCAGAGATCCTTGAAGCCCTTGATCGTGTCCTCAAGAGACACGAACTTGCCCGGCGCGCCGGTGAAGACTTCGGCCACGAAGAAGGGCTGGCTGAGGAAGCGCTCGATCTTGCGGGCGCGCGAGACCGTCAGCTTGTCCTCTTCGGAAAGCTCGTCCATGCCGAGGATGGCGATGATGTCCTGCAGCGACTTGTAGCGCTGGAGGATGGTCTGCACCTGGCGCGAGACGGCGTAGTGCTCCTCACCCACGACGATGGGCGACAGCATGCGCGAGGTCGAGTCGAGCGGGTCCACCGCTGGATAGATGCCCTTCTCGGCGATGGAGCGGTTCAACACCGTCGTCGCATCAAGGTGCGCGAAGGAGGTGGCGGGCGCCGGGTCAGTAAGATCGTCAGCCGGCACATAGATGGCCTGCACGGACGTGATCGAGCCCTTCTGCGTGGTGGTGATGCGCTCCTGCAGCGCGCCCATGTCGGTGGCGAGCGTTGGCTGATAACCCACCGCCGAAGGAATACGGCCGAGAAGGGCCGACACTTCCGAACCCGCCTGCGTGAAGCGGAAGATGTTGTCGACGAAGAACAGCACGTCCTGGCCCTTGTCGCGGAAGTCTTCCGCGATGGTGAGGCCCGAGAGCGCCACGCGGGCGCGGGCACCCGGCGGCTCGTTCATCTGGCCGAACACGAGGGCACATTTGGAGCCTTCACCGCCGCCCTTCTTGTTCACGCCCGACTCGATGAACTCGTGATAGAGGTCGTTGCCCTCACGCGTGCGCTCGCCGACGCCGGCGAACACCGAGTAGCCGCCATGGGCCTTGGCGACGTTGTTGATCAGTTCCTGGATCAGCACCGTCTTGCCGACGCCGGCACCGCCGAAGAGGCCGATCTTGCCGCCCTTGGCATAGGGAGCCAGAAGATCGACAACCTTGATGCCGGTCACCAGGATCTGCGCGTCGGTCGACTGCTCCGAATAGGACGGGGCCGGCTGGTGGATGGTGCGGGTGGCCGAGGTCTTGACCGGGCCTTCCTCGTCAATCGGCTCGCCGATGACGTTCATGATGCGGCCGAGCGTCTCGACACCCACCGGCACGGCAATCGGCGCGCCGGTGTCAGCAACCGGCTGGCCGCGCACGAGGCCCTCGGACACGTCCATGGCGATGCAGCGCACCGAGCTTTCGCCGAGGTGCTGGGCAACCTCGAGCACGAGGCGGTTGCCGTTATTGGAGGTTTCCAGCGCGTTGAGAATCTCGGGGAGATGTCCCTCGAACTTCACGTCGACGACCGCGCCGATCACCTGCGTGATGCGGCCGGTGGCGACAAAGGTCTTTGCTGCGGGCGCGACGAACGCCGTAGCTGCGGCCGTCTTGGCTGCGGTGGTCTTGGCTGCTGCTTTGGCCATGGGTCGTCTCCGGTCAGATCACGGTCAGCGTCACGGGCACATTGCCGCGCGTCGCCTTGGAATAGGGGCAGATGGAATGGGCGTCGTCCACCAGGGCGCGCACCTTGTCGGCGTCCTCGCCGGGGATCGCAACCTTGAGCTCGGCGGTCAGCGCGAAGCTCGTCTCGTCCTTGTTGAGCGTCACGGCACAGGTCACCTGCGCGCGCTCGGCATTGACGCCATGTTTCTTGGAGAGCGCAAGCACCGCCGAGCCGAAGCAGGAGGACCAGCCCATGGCGAAGAGCTGCTCGGGGTTCATGCCGTCAGAGCCGCCAGGCGCGAGTTCCTTCGGCAGGCTCATGCCCAGCACCATTTTTCCGTTTTCCAGCGAGCAGCGGCCGTTGCGGCCGCCGCCCGTCGTGGCATGCGTGGTCATGATGGGTGTGAGGGTCATGGTCGCTCTCCCTTACAGCGCTTCCGCGCCGGAAATGATTTCGATCAGTTCCTTGGTGATCATCGCCTGACGCGTGCGGTTGTACTTCTGCGTCTGCTTCTTGATCATGTCGCCGGCGTTGCGGGTCGCGTTGTCCATGGCGGACATGCGCGCGCCCTGCTCCGACGCGGCATTTTCCAGCATTGCCCGGAAAATCTGCACCGAGACATTGCGCGGCAGGATCTCGCCCAGAAGCTCGGCCTGCTCGGGCTCGTATTCGTAATCGACGGCGCTGGCGTCCGTCTTTGCCGGGATATCGGCGGGGATGATCTGCTGTGCGGTCGGAAACTGCGCGATCACTGACTTGAAGCGCGAGTAGAACAGCGTCGCCACATCAAACTGGCCTTCGGCGTACATTTCGCGCACACGGCGACCCACCGTGTCAGCATTGTCGAAGCCGATCTGCTTCACCGCGCGGAACTCGATCGTCTCGACGATCAGGCTCTCGTACTGGCGCTTCAGCTGCTCGAAGCCCTTCTTGCCGACGCAAAGGATCTTTACCGTCTTGCCGGCACTGAGAAGCTGGCCAATGCGCTCGCGCGCGAGACGGGCAATCGAGGAATTGAACGCACCGCAAAGCCCGCGTTCGGCCGTGCAGACCACCAGCAGATGCACCTGGTCGCGGCCGTTGCCGGCAAGCAACGGGTGGCTGTCCGCCCCGCTGACGCCGCCTGCGAGATTGGCCAGCGCCCGGTCCATGCGCTCGGCATAGGGGCGTGCGGCTTCTGCCGCCAGCTGCGCGCGGCGCAGTTTTGCGGCGGCCACCATCTGCATGGCCTTGGTGATTTTCTGCGTCGCCTTCACGGAGGTGATGCGGTTGCGCAGGTCTTTCAGTGACGGCATCGGAACGATTCCCTGTAGCTAAGGCGTCCGATCAGGCGAAGGACTTGGCGAAGCCTTCGACCACTTCCTTGAGCTTCTTCCCGCTGTCATCCGACAGATCCTTGCTGTCGCGGATGGCGTTCAGAAGATCGACATGCTTGCCGCGCAGCAGCGACAGCAGACCGTCCTCGAAGGCGCGCACCTTGTTCACGGGCAGCGCATCGAGATAGCCGTTGGTGCCGGCCCAGATCACACAGCACTGCTCTTCCATCTTGAGTGGCGAGAACTGCGGCTGCTTGAGAAGCTCCGTCAGGCGAGCGCCGCGGTTGAGCAGGCGCTGGGTCACGGCGTCGAGGTCCGAGCCGAACTGGGCGAAGGCCGCCATCTCGCGATACTGGGCAAGCTCGCCCTTGATCTTGCCGGCGACCTTTTTGGTCGCCTTCGTCTGCGCCGAGGAGCCGACGCGCGACACCGAAAGACCGACGTTCACCGCCGGGCGGATGCCCTGGTAGAACAGGTCGGTTTCCAGGAAGATCTGGCCGTCGGTGATCGAGATCACGTTGGTCGGGATATAGGCCGAAACGTCGTTGGCCTGCGTCTCGATGATCGGCAGCGCGGTCAGCGAACCTTTGCCGGCATCGTCGCCCATCTTGGCGGCGCGCTCGAGCAGACGGGAGTGAAGATAGAACACGTCGCCGGGATAGGCTTCGCGGCCCGGCGGGCGGCGCAGCAGCAGGGACATCTGGCGGTAGGCAACGGCCTGCTTGGAGAGATCGTCATAGATGATGACAGCGTGCATGGCGTTGTCACGGAAGTACTCGCCCATGGCGCAGCCGGCGAAGGGTGCCAGGAACTGCATGGGAGCCGGGTCGGATGCGGTCGCCGCAATGATGATGGAGTAGTCGAGCGCGCCGCGCTCCTCCAGCACCTTCACGAACTGGGCGACGGTGGAACGCTTCTGGCCGACGGCGACGTAGACGCAATAGAGCTTCTGGCTCTCGTCCGTGCCTTCGTTCAACGGCTTCTGGTTGAGGATCGTGTCGAGCGCCACGGCCGTCTTGCCGGTCTGGCGGTCACCGATGATCAGCTCGCGCTGGCCGCGACCGATGGGGATCAGCGCATCAATGGCCTTGAGGCCGGTCGCCATCGGCTCATGCACCGACTTGCGCGGGATGATGCCGGGGGCCTTGACGTCCACGCGTGAGCGCAGCTTCGCCTTGATCGGGCCCTTGCCGTCGATGGGGTTGCCGAGCGCATCGACCACGCGGCCAAGCAGTTCCTTGCCGACAGGCACGTCCACGATCGCGCCGGTGCGCTTGACCGTCTGGCCTTCCTTGATGTCGCGGTCGGAGCCGAAGATCACGATACCGACGTTGTCGGTCTCGAGGTTCAGGGCCATGCCCTTCACGCCGTTCTCGAACTCGACCATCTCGCCCGCCTGGACGCTGTCGAGCCCGTAGACGCGGGCAATGCCGTCACCGACGGACAACACCTGACCCACTTCCGTCACTTCGGCAGAGTCGCCGAAGTTCTGGATCTGGCTCTTCAGGATGGAGGTGATTTCAGCGGCGCGGATGTCCATTACACGGCCTCTTTCATGGCAATCTTGAGCGAATTGAGTTTGGTGCGGACCGAGCTGTCCACCATCTTGCTGCCCATCTTCACGATGATGCCGCCGATGATCGAAGGGTCCACCTTTTCGGTGATGTTGACGGTCTTGCCGGAGACGGCCTTCAGCTCGGCGAGTACCGCCTGGCGGTTGGCGTCGGAGAGCGGTGCCGCGACCGTGACCTCGGCCTTGGCAATACCGGCCTTGTGGTCTGACAACGTCTGGTAGGCGTTCGTCATGTCGCGGATTGCAAAGAGGCGGCGCTTTGACGCGACCAGCTTGATGAAATTGCCGGCCAGTCCGCCGATCTTCGCCTTGTCGAGGACGGCGGAAACGGCCGAGAGCTGCTGCTCGGCGGTGTAGGCGGGGCTCTTCACGAGGCGCTCCAGATCGGCGCTGCCGTCAACAAGCGCCAGAAAGCGCTGCAAATCCATGCCCACGCCGTCGGTCTGGCCAGCGTCGGCGGCAAGTTCGAACAGCGCCGAGGCATAGCGGCCGGCGATGCCGCTCACCAATGTTCCCGCACCCGCATTCGTCTCAGCCAAGGGTCACCCTCTTTGTCCCTATCTCCGGCGCATGACATCCACCTCGAAAAGCGTGCTGTCATGGGCTGAAGCCATCGTTTTCCCCTGACGCACTAGACCTGTGGCAAGCGGCATCAGCTGGAAAGCAAGGGTCGCCTAGCAGGGAAGATAGTGCAGCGCAACCCCGACCGGCGTGCTTGTCCCAGCGAGAATGTTTCAGCGCTGTGGCTCGTTTTCCGGCTCTGCCCGGCAGGACGCAAGTGCCAGCTGCGCCCTGACCTGTTCGCGCTCGGAAGATGTCGGCACCAGCGCACGGATGATCGCGACGCCTGTCTGCGCCGGAAAGACGACACGCAGCTCGGCAGACACTTCGTCGTCCGATTCCAGAGCTTCGATGCGCCTTTTCTGCTGTGCCGTCATGACACGCATCTCGAGCAGCCTTCGCGTTGCCGCCCGGTCCGTGACGGCAATGGGGATGCGGCCGTCCTCCCGAACGAGGGCGATCGACATGAAGCCTTCGCCGACTGGCACGCGCAGACGCAGCGGCCCGTATGCCAGATCGAAAGGACAGGCCACCGTTTCGAGTGCGGGGTCGGCAAAAAGCATATTCGTCGCGGCAGCTGTCGTTTCGCGCGCCGGAGCTATCGCGTTGGCTTGCGCTTCACCTGCCAGACGAACTCCCGGCGGTGTCGCCGCCACCATGGGAAGCGCAAACAGGATGAGGATGTGGCTGATCAGGGCGAGCACGACAATCGCCGCAAGCAGTCCGCCCAGCCGCCCGAGGCGGCGCGCTATTCCCTGCATCGCAGCCGTCTGACGTTGGGAAGCCGCGAGGCACCAACGCCGCCCGCCATACTCATGGGGGCATCGTAGAACCGCATGGCGATGACGAGGAATCCACCGGGCAGGACTGGCAACCAGTTTCCCGGAAGGGGATCGGGCCCGATCAGGATGCGGGGCGGTTCTCCATCACCGACCACCTCCGCCGAAGTGATGCTCGAGCGTCCGACCGGTCCTACCAGCAGTGATCCCCTGGGGTCGTAGGCCGCCAGCGTCCATGCGCGGGAGGGGGGAAAGGGCGACGCGATCTCGTAAGAGCAGGAGGTCCTCAGGCGCGCGCCCTCGCTGTCAATTGCAGCCGCAATGGCGAAGCCTTCCGCCGGCGCAAGCGGAAGATCGCCCCGGATCGCATGAAGCGCCGTGGCGTAGGGATCCGAGGCTGGCGCGCCAGCGGACGTCCAGTGCGTCCAGGGACCAAGCCTGACCGATCCGGGCGAATACTCCGGTCGCAAAAGCAATGCCGTCAGCGCCACGCCGCCCAGCAGCCCGGCAATCAGCGCTGCAAGCGCGCCGATGATCAGCCTCGTTTCGGACACAGCAGGCTTTCCGGACATGCGCTGCTCATCGCGCCGTGGACGTTCCAGTGCCGGCTGCGCCACCAAGAATCTCGAAGCCGCCATCCGCCCGGCGCTCCGGTCCGCGTGACCTGCGGGCCTCCGCCCCCCGGAACTGGGCATCAATCGCGCCGATCGCCTCGGCGGCGCGACGCGACAACTGGGCTGGGCGCGCCGGGGAAACCACCGCAAAGGCGCCGGCAGCAGTTGAAGCAGCCCCCGCCACTGGCGGCGCTACCTTGTCCGCGGGAGTCAACCCCGCGAGCGGAGCAATCTCGGCATTGGCGTGGGCGTAGGTCATGATCTCTTTCCATGCCATGGCGGGCAAGGAACCACCCGTCATGTCGCTGGTCGAGGTGTTGTCGTCGTTTCCGAACCAGACAGCCGTCGTTAGATTGCCCGTATAACCGACATACCAGGCATCGCGGTAGGCGGAAGTCGTCCCGGTCTTGCCAGCAGAGCGGATACCCGGAAGAGCAGCGCGGCGACCTGTGCCCTCCTCGGGGACCTTGGAGAGCAGATAGTTCATGTCTTCCGCGACCTGTCGGCTGACGACCTGCACAGTCTTCGGGCCATCGCGGTCACGACGGTAGATCATCTCGCCGCGGCTGTTGTGGATCTCGAGCGCGGCGTAGCCCTCCGCCTTCCGCCCGAGGTTCGGGAAAACCGAATAGCTCATCGCCATTTCCATCACGGACATCTCCACTGAGCCGATGGGCATGGAGGGCGTGTCCTTGAGCGGCGCAGCCACGCCGGAATCACGCAGCAGACGCACGACCTTGTCACGGCCCGCGCGCGCCGCACGGAAGGTGTGATTGGGATGCTGGTCATGGCCGATGGCCACCGTCATCGCCACGGGAATGGTGTTGATCGACCGCGCGACTGCGCTGGTCAGCGGCATCGCACCCGCAAAGCTGCGGTTGTAGTTCTGCGGGCACCAGTTGCCGAGGCAGATCGACCGGTCCACGACATTCGAATTCCGGCTGATCTTGCCGGCCGCGAGCGCGCTGGCATAGACGAACGGCTTGAAGGCCGAGCCAGGCTGGCGCAGTGCGTCCGTGGCGCGGTTGTACTGGCTGACACCGTAATCCCGTCCGCCAACGATGGCGCGCACCGCGCCATCGGAATCCATCACGACGGCCGCGCCCTGATCGGCTTCGTACTCATCGCCATGCTGGCGGAGCATTGTCTCGATCACAGCCTCGGCCCGACGCTGCAGGTTCATGTCCAGTGACGTCTTCACGGTGATGACGCGGTCGTCGCCAAGCTTGTTCTGCTCCATCATCTTCCGGGCCTCACCGAAAGCCCAGTCGAGATAATAGTCGGCGGTGGAATCGCGACGTCGGTCGATGGGCGTGGCCGGATTGCGCCTTGCCGCCACGATCTGTCCTTCGGTCAGGAAATTCGCCTCGACCATGTTCGATAACACGTCGCTTGCGCGGGCGCGGGCCGCCGGCAGGTTGACATGGGGGGCATATTTCGTCGGTGCCTTGAACAGGCCGGCGAGCATCGCGCCCTCGGCCAGCGTGATCTCGCCAAGCGGCTTGCCGAAGTAGAACTCCGCAGCCGCCGTCGCGCCGAACGCACCGCCGCCCATGTAGGCGCGATCAAGATAGAGCTTGAGGATCTCGTCCTTGCTCAGACGGCTCTCCAGCCACACGGCGAGGAAAGCTTCCTTGATCTTCCGCTCGATGGAGCGCTCGTTGGTGAGAAAGAGATTCTTGGCCAACTGCTGGGTAATTGACGAGCCGCCCTGGACAACGCCGGACGCCTTCGTGTTGGCCATCAGCGCGCGGAGCGTGCCGACGGCGTCGATACCGAAATGCTCGTAGAAGCGGCGATCCTCGGTGGACAGCACGGCACGCACGAAGTGATCAGGCATATCTTCCAGCTTCGTTGAGTCATCGTGCTTGATGCCACGCTTGCCGATCTCGACGCCGTAGCGATCAAGAAAAACCACGGCGAGATCCTGCTTCTTCAGCCAGTTGTCGTCAGCCGTCTCCTTGAAGGCCGGCATGGCCAGCGCCACCATCACGATGCCTGCGCCCAAGCCCAGCGTCAGCCCCTCGCCCGCGACCTCGACCGCAAATCGCCGCGTGCCCGTCACCTTCAGCCGGTCGAGCTGGACAGAAAACCCAATGTAGGCATTCCGGAGTTTGCGGAAAAAGCTGTAGAGGCCGTGATCAAGCCGCGCGTCTACGTCCCGCGCGCGGCGCCGCAGGCGTGTCCAGAACCCGCTTGTCCCGTTACCGTTCATCCCAGTCCCGTCTTGGTGCAAGACGCGCCCGATCTGTGGCGCTTGTGCGACGGCGTTGCAAGCGGGATGCCGCGCGGTTTTGCACTGGATGACGCTCAGTTGATGGGCAGATCAGTCGAAAAGGCTGGAGACGCTTTCCTCACCAGCCGTACGGCTGATGGCTTCGCCGAGAAGTTGACCGACGGAGATCACCCGGATGTTGCGGGCAACCTTCACGGCCTCGGTTGCCTGGATGCTGTCGGTGATGACCAGTTCCTTGAGCCGCGAGGCGGAAATGCGCGCGACCGCGCCGCCGGAGAGCACACCGTGGGTGATGTAGGCGGAGACATCCTTCGCGCCTTTGGCGATCAGCGCATCCGCCGCATTGCAGAGCGTGCCGCCAGAATCGACGATATCATCGACGAGGATGCAGGACTTGCCCTCGACATCGCCGATGATGTTCATCACCTCGCTCTCGCCGGGGCGTTCGCGGCGCTTGTCGACGATGGCCAGCGACGCATCGATGCGCTTGGCGAGCGCGCGGGCGCGCACCACGCCGCCGACATCGGGTGAGACGACAACGAGGTCGGCGGTGTCCATCCGGCTGCGGATATCCTTCACCATCACCGGCGCGCCGTAGAGATTGTCGGTAGGGATATCGAAAAAGCCCTGGATCTGGCCCGCATGCAGATCAATCGTCAGCACCCGGTCGGCACCAGCCGTCGTGATCATGTTGGCCACAAGCTTGGCTGAAATGGGCGTGCGGCCCGACGAGCGCCGATCCTGCCGTGCATAGCCGAAATAGGGCAGGACCGCCGTGATGCGCTTGGCCGAGGAGCGCTTCAGCGCATCCGCGATGATCAGCAACTCCATCAGGTGGTCATTTGCCGGAAACGACGTGGACTGGACGATAAAGACATCCTCGCCGCGCACGTTCTCCTGAATTTCGACGAAAATTTCCATGTCGGCGAAGCGACGGACCGATGCCTTGGCCAATGGCTGCTTGAGATACCCGGCGATAGCCTCGGCGAGGGGGCGGTTGGCGTTCCCTGAGACGATCTTCATGTCCGGCTTCTGCTAAGGGGTCGGGGCGCGCGAGCCTTAGCAACCGCACACCACGGTCACAAGCTTGTCACGGGAATGAATCGGTTCTTCTGCCGCGAATTCACAGGCCTGTTGCGGATGATGCCGAAGTGGCGACGACAGCAGGCCGCACAGCACCGCCTGCGATCGCCTCGGGACTGTCGGAGAGAAAACCAACAATCTGGTCCAACGCGCGCGCCGCCACGCGTTCCACTTCCGCCTCGCCGAGGGCCGACCAGACATCTGTGCTGGCACTGACCGGCTCCTCGCCTGAAAGACGGCGGGTCCGCTTGCGGGTTGAATCGTAGATGTCGAAGGCCCAGGCGACCTCGCCCCTGCCATCCGCTGAAGCCTGCGCCGCCAGATATCCCCGCAATTGATAGCGCGGCTGGCCATCGACCCCGACGATCTGGAGAGAACGCTGCGCCGCCTGACGGGAAAGGGCCGACGAAACGCGAGTGATAACTGCTTCAGGCGCGCCGGCCAGCGAGACTAGCGCCACGGGAACGCCCGCAGGCGCGCGGGCCCCGGAACGATTGCCGCCACTGAAATCGCCTGCTGTTTCCACACAACCGGCAAGCGCGAGCGCGGCAACGGCGATCAGGTATCGGCGTGACAACAGGCAAGGCATCATCATTTCGGTTTAACGTCAGCGGATGACCAAGTCGAGATCGGGAATGCAGATCGTTTCCGGCATGGTTTCCGTGACGATCGATGTCCGCCCCAGACACATCGCAGCGCCACTGGCCGAGTCCATGATGATCATATGCAGAAACATCACCATGCCCGGCAAAAGTGGATGGGCGTTTTCTTCAAAGCACATCGGCCAGTCCATCCAGCTTGGCGTGAACTTCGCGCCCAGCGAATACCCACAGGCGTTCAGCCGGTGAGCCGACAGGCCATGCCCGTCCAGCACGCGGGCGTGGGCCGCAAACACATCGCCCGCCGTCCTGCCCGGCCTCAGTTCCGCTTCGCACGCGACGAGCGCCGCACGCGCGGCAGCGTGATAGCGCAGATGCTCCGCCATCGGCTCGCCGACCACATGCGTGCGCATTGCGGCGGCGTGGTAGTGGCGGCTGACGCCCGCGAATTCCAGCGTGATCTGGTCCCTCGACGCAAGCTTCCGCCGTCCGGCCTTGTAGCGGCACAGCAGCGCGTCCATGCCCGAACCGATGATGAATTCATTGGCTGGATAGTCCCCGCCGCCCCGGAACACCGCGCCCTGCTGGGCCGCGAGTACCTCGCCTTCATCAGCGCCCGCACCGATTGCGGCAATGGCAGCGTTGTCGGCCGCATCGCAAAGCCGGCCCGC
>JBOFUS010000491.1:0-1760 GCA_051652685.1 Beijerinckiaceae bacterium | reverse complement strand
GCGCAGATCGCCGAATCGACGCCGCCTGAAAGACCCAGCACCACGCCCCGGAAGCGGTTCTTGTCGACATAGTCGCGCAGGCCCAGCACGCAGGCCTCGTAGTCTGCCTCATCGTTATCCTCGACCGGCGTCACTGGCCCATCCTTGCAGACCCAGGTGCCGCCCACCCGCCGCCAGGTGGTGAGCGCCACGGTCTCGACGAATGCCGGCAACTGGAAGGCAAGGCTGCGGTCGGCGTTGAGCGCCAGCGAACCACCGTCAAAGACCAGTTCGTCCTGCCCGCCCACCTGGTTGACATAGATCAGCGGCAGCCGGCTCTCGGTGACGCGGGCAACGATGGTGTTCAGCCTCTCCGCCATGCGGCCCCGCCGGTAGGGCGAGGCGTTGGGCACGATGAGCATTTCCGCGCCGGTCTCGGCGAGGCATTCGACGACGTCCTCGCCCCAGATATCTTCGCAGATCGGGATGCCGATGCGCACGCCCCTGATGTTCACGGAGCCGGGCATGGGGCCAGCATCGAACACGCGCTTTTCGTCAAACACGCCGTAGTTCGGCAGATCGTTCTTGAAGCGGACGGCGGCGATGCGGCCGTCCATCAGAACACAAACCGCATTGTAGACCTCAAGCCCGTCTTTCTGCGCATCGCGCTCGCCGGCCTTGCGCGGGCCGATCAGCCACGGAACGCCGATGATCACCGCCGGCCCGCCGTCTGCGGTTTCCCGCGCCAGTCCCTCCACCGCGATCCGGCAGGCATCGAGAAAGGCTGGCTTCAGCACCAGGTCCTCGGGTGGATAGGCGGCAAGGAAGAGTTCCGTCAGCACCAGAAGATCGGCACCCATGGTAGTGGCCTCGGCGCGGGCCGCGCGGGCTTTCTGGGCATTGCCGGACACATCACCCACAATCGGGTTCAGCTGCGCGATGGCGATCTTGAGCAGGTCAGTCATGCGCCTGAGATAGCGCTGCCAGCGCGGAAGGGGAAGCGGGCGCGAAAGGCCATGCGCGCCCGCTGGCGTTCTTTGTGCCGATCCCCTATTTTAGCGGCGGACGCAGGTGCGGCGCGGATGATCCGCGTGTCGTGCGCCGGGCAATCGGGAGACTTCCGTGGCAGACATCAAGGCCTGGATCGAGAATGAAGTGAAGACGAACGACGTCGTGCTTTTCATGAAGGGCACGCCGCAATTCCCGATGTGCGGGTTTTCCGGCCAGGTCGTGCAGATTCTCGATCACGTCGGCGCGCCCTACAAGGGGCACAACGTGCTTGAGAACGGCGAACTGCGCGAGGGCATCAAGACCTTCGCCAGCTGGCCGACAATTCCGCAGCTCTACGTCAAGGGAGAGTTCGTGGGCGGCTGCGACATCGTGCGCGAGATGTTCCAGTCCGGCGAATTGCAGACACTGTTTGCAGACAACGGCGTGAAGCTTGCCGCGAAAGCGGGCTGAGCGGCGACCGGAGGTTTGGGCGTGGCGTCCCGGAAGGGATTCGAACCCCTGACCTACGGTTTAGGAAACCGTTGCTCTATCCTGCTGAGCTACCGGGACACACGTGAGTGGGCCGATAGCATGACAGGCCTGTTTGGGAAACGGGTCTTTCGGGCGTTTGCATCTGGCAGCCTGCTTGTTTTCGCCCCAGCGGCGCTTGCCTGCGGACCAGCGCATCTGACCCCCGCAACCGTCGCGCGGACGGCGCCGGAGGGCGATATCCTGCTGCAGGACGGGAAGACGCTCAGGCTGGCGGGGCTTCAACCCATGGCTGCAGCCGG
>JBOFUS010000490.1:0-4268 GCA_051652685.1 Beijerinckiaceae bacterium | reverse complement strand
GTTTATTGCCGGCTTCTCACCCGACGATCTCGATGATGCCGATCATGGAAACGACTTCGAGGTGGACTGGAACCTGTTCGAGGATGTCATCTGGCCAGCGCTCGCGCATCGCGTACCTCCGCTCGAACGCCTGCGCCCTGGCCGCGCCTGGGCCGGGCACTACGACATGTGCCTGATGGATCACAACGCACTGGTCGGGCAAATGCCTGGCATCGCCAACGCCTGGCTGGCTGCGGGCTTCTCCGGCCACGGTCTTCAGCAATCGCCGGCGGTTGGGCGGGGTCTGGCGGAGTTGATTCTGGAGGGAGGGTTCGGCACGCTCGACCTCTCGGCGCTGTCGCCAGAACGCCTCATAACAGGCAGGCCGCTTCTGGAACGGAACGTGATTTAAATATTATATCAATAGTTTAAGTACGCCGGCCAGATGCTTGTGATACCCTCACGCTTTCGTGATCAATCTAAACCGGTTCAATGTCTGCAGCGACGTTTCAGCCTTCTTCGCTGGCAAATCCGGTGATCGGGGCGCGGCGTAAACGCACATGAAGGGCGGTTGAGCTCTTCCTTCCCCCCAAGCGGACGGACTTCCCCCGTCTGATCCGCTATCTTGCCGAGACTGCCTGTTCCCCCGGGCGGTCTCGATTTTTTGGGGGGGTGTGCCTCAGCCGGCGGCCCGCGCGAGGCTGGCGTCCAGCGCTGCTGCCAGGGGGTTGATCCGCTCGAACACATAGGCGGCTTGACCAACCGATACACCCTCAGCGCCGGCCTCGGCCAGATCGGCAGCAAGTGAAAGCGCAGCTGATTTTGGCGCGATAACAACGATGCGCCCCGGTGCATCGGTCTCTGGCCAGGGCACGCCGTGATGGCCCGCGACTCCCCGCAGCGCGTCCAGATCACCCGCCTCCGCCATAAAGCTGATCTCGCGGTTATCACGTGCGGATTTCTCGGCAGCGACCCGGCCCAGCAGTCGCGAGGCCAGACGCCGCGCCTCGGGCGTCCAGCTTGCAGCGAGTGAAGCAAAAAGGCTGGCCTCAGATCGCAGGATCACACCGTCTGACAGCACCTTGAGGCCATTGGCTTCAAGTGTTGCGCCAGTCGTGGTGATGTCGACGATGAACTCAGCGGTTCCAGCGGCAGGGGCACCCTCGGTAGCGCCAAGGCTCTCGACGATGCGGTAGTCCGAAACGCCGTGCTCGGCGAAATAACGGCGCGCCAGGTTTACATATTTGGTGGCGACCCGCATGCGCCGGCCATGACGGGCATGAAACTCTGCTGCGATCTCTTCCAGATCTTCCATAGTGGCGCAGTCGATCCAGCCCTTCGGTGTGGCGACGACGACGTCGGCATGGCCAAAACCGAGCGGCGCAATCAGCGCCACACGGCGGTCGGCATCCGCCATGGCTTCTCGGATCAGGTCCTCACCGGTGACGCCGAAATGGCACGCGCCAGTCGCCAGCCGTGCCACGATCTCCGAGGCCGAGAGGTAAAGCACCTCGATGCCAGGCAACTCACGGATGACGCCGCGATACTCTCGAGCGCCGCCGTCCTGCGTCAGCGCGAGACCTGCGCGGGCGAAAAAGGCGTTGGCGTTTTCCTGAAGGCGGCCCTTGGAGGGAACGGCGATGGTAAGCTCGGCAGTCATGTTTGCGCCAGTCAAATTTGCAGCAGTCACGCGACCCTCCCGAAACGTTCGATCCAGATCGAAAAACCGATGGCTGGGATATCGCGCTCTGCGCCCAGCCTGCGCATCAACCCGTCATAGCGCCCACCGCCGATCAGCGGCTTGCCGCCAGCGCTTGTCTCGCTGGCGATCTCGAAGACCATGCCGGTGTAGTAATCCAGGTTGCGCGCAAAGCCGGGCGACACAGTGATACGGTCAAGCTCGATTTCGCTGGCCGCCATAAAGCCTGCGCGCCGCTCGAACGAGGCAAGCGTCGAGCCGATGTCGATACCAGCCTCACGGGTCAGCTTGCCAGCACGATAGAGCACATCGTCCGGCGCGCCGGACAGCGACAGAAAGGTGGCAAGGAACATCCGGTGTTCGGCCGAGATATCACCCTCGCCATCCTGCGTCCGAGCCAGGAAGCGCCCGGTGATCTCGTCAACGCTACGGCCACCCGACGCGTTGACACCGCTCATTTTGAGCATGTCCGACACGAAGGCGCGCGCTGCTGCGGGCTCCGCGCCGCCAATGGCTGCCATCACGCCGGCATAGCGCTCGACGCCTTCGCGAGCCGCAGCAGCCGCCACGAGCGCATCGGCCGGCGCGCGGCCGGCGGCAAGGCGACGCTTTAACCGGCGGGAGAAAGCCACTGGCGCATTGATCGCTCCCAATGCGGCATCGAGCAACGCGGCGTCGCCCATCCGGATCACCGGGCGCGTCTCGCCCATCATGCGGGCGGAAAGCAGCGCCAGTGACAGGATGTCCGCATCAGCGGCTTCCACATCGCTGCGGCCCAGCGACTCGACACCAGCCTGCGTGAACTCGCCCGTTTCACCCGTCCGATGGCGGAAGACCGGCCCGAAATAGGAAACCGCCGCCGTTCCGGCTTCTCCAAGCTCAGGCAACAGCGCCTTGCACAGCGGAATGGTGAATTCAGGCCTGAGGCAAAGCTCACGGCCGTCCGCATCCTGTGTCAGGTAGAGACGCCGGCGCAAATCCTCGCCCGACAGCTCGACGAACAGTTCTGCAGGATAGAGAAGCGGCGCTTCCCGCCGCGGATAGCCGGCGCTCTTCAACAGCGTCACCAGCGGCGTGGCGTCAGGCCCCTGCGTCATGTTTCGCTCCAAAATGCAACCCACGGGGCTGATAGCAGAGGCTTCGCGACAACGCGATAACAACGGTGCGAGAGGGTTATCGGGACCGGGCGTCTGGAAGGCTGCCTCATACCTCCACGCGCGCCAGAAGCTGATCCACCATCGCGTCGGTTGTGCGGTAGGAGCAGACAAGGCGACAAAGGACTTCGCCCTGCGCCGGCCGGACCTCGGTCGCAACGGCTTCGTCGCGCCAGCGGTAGAAGCGGAAGCCTTCGCCGAGCAGGCGTTGCTCCATCGCCTCCGGCATGATGGCGAAAACCTCGTTGCCTTCCGTCGGCCAGGCAAGGCGGACGCCTGGCGTTTCCTTCAGCCCTGCGGAAAGGCGGCGGGCACACGCGTTCGCCGTCTTCGCGAGGTCGAGCCAGTGATCGTCCTTGAGCCAGCCCTCGAACTGCGAGGCGAGCAGCCGCCCCTTGGAGAGCAGATGCCCGCCGCGCATGCGCCGGTAGGGGGCCGTCCCGGCAAGGCTCCGGTCAAAGAAGATCACGGCTTCGGCCGCCAGCGCGCCGTTCTTGGTGGCTCCAAGGCACAGCACATCAACGCCAGCCTTCCAGGTCAGCTCCGCCGGTGTCTCGGTGCCGGCCACCAGCGCATTGGTGAAACGCGCACCGTCGAGATGGACCTTGAGGCCGTGTGCCTTCGAGATGCCCGCAAGCCCGGCGGTCTCGGCAGCCGAATACCGCGTGCCGCATTCGGTGAGGTTGGTCAGCGACAGCGCGGAAGGCACGACCGAGTGAATGCCGCGGCGCGGTGCCTCAAGCGCGTCACGCAATGCATCCAAATCAATCTTGCCGCCGACACCGGGCAGCGGGGTGAGCTTCGCGCCGCCGGTCCATTGTTCCGGCCCGCCACACTCGTCCGTCATGACATGCGCGTCATGGTGGCAGAAGATTTCGCCCCAGGGCGGGGCAAGGCAGGCAAGCGCCAGACCATTGGCGGCCGTGCCTGTTGCCATCAGGAAGACGGCGACATCCGCCTCGAATATGCTGGCAAATCGCCGTGTGACGGCTTCGGCAATGGGATCATCGCCATAGGAGGGCAGCGCGCCGTCATTCGCTGCGACAATGGCATCCAGCACTTGCCGGCTGGCACCCACCACGTTGTCCGATCCGAAATGCATCGCTTTCCCCGTGTTGACCGAGCGCAAGGCTGGATTCACCGACAAGACTGGACTTGCCATGACCGGCTGCTATCAGACCGGTGAGATCACGCAACCCGCCTGCCAGAGCAGTGCACCGCTGAAATTTCACGGATATTCACGCGAAATTCAGCAATACCCGTCTCTGGAAGGGCGACAAGATCAGTGGCGGCCTCGCGTGCCACTTAACCGAAAGGAAGCACCCCATGGCGGTCAAGGTTTTCATCAACGGCTTCGGACGCATCGGCCGCAACATCCTGCGCGCGGTGGTGGAAAGCGGCCGCACCGACGTCGAGGTGGTGGGCATCAACGATCT
>JBOFUS010000489.1:0-1995 GCA_051652685.1 Beijerinckiaceae bacterium | reverse complement strand
CTGGCGCGCTGTGGTGGTCTGCCTTCCGCTGCTCCTGGTCACGGTCGCATACGGCCTCTACTGGATTGCTTTCTTCTCAAGCGCCGCTGCCGCCGTGCAGACCCGGGCACTCTGGCTGACGATTACGCTGTTCGCAGGGTCGATCTTTCCATGGCTCTTCGCTGGCTTCGTTGTGTTCGCGTTGCTGTTGCTTCGACCACTCGCGCGCAACGCCTAGCCAAACACCCACAAGCCTGCCAGACCGGCGCATCCGACCACGATCCGCCACCACGCAAATGGCGCAAAGCCGTGGCGTGAGATGAAGGCGAGAAAGCCCTTCACGACGATCAGGCCCGAGACGAAGGCTGCCATGAAGCCGATCACGATCAGCACCACGTCGTTGAACGTCAGCAATTTGTAGCTCTTGAGCAGATCGAAGCCGAAGGCGCCCGCCATGGTCGGCATGGCGAGAAAGAAGCTGAACTCGGCTGCGGCCCGCTTGCTGGCCCCCATGAGCATGGCACCAACGATGGTCGCGCCCGAGCGTGAGACACCGGGAATCATCGCCAGCACCTGGAAACAACCGATCTTTGCCGCCATCGGCAACGAGAAATCCATCACGTCGTCTTTCTGGCCCTCAAGCTTCAGATCATCGACCACGAGCAGAACCAGCCCGCCGGCAATCAGCGCGAGGCAGACGATTTCCGGCTTGAACAGCACGCCCTTGATGAAATCGCGTGCGAAATAGCCGACAATCATCGCAGGCAGGAATGCGACGAGCACGCTGAGCACGAAACGCCGTTTTGCGGGGTCCTTGCCCATGCCAAGCGCGATATCGAGCAAGCGCTTGAAATAGACCGTGACGATGGCGAGGATCGCACCGAACTGCACGAGAATCTCGAAGGTCTTGCCCTTTGAATCAAATCCGATGAAATGGCCAAGCAAAAGCAGGTGCCCTGTCGAGGACACCGGCAGGAACTCTGTGAAACCCTCGACAAAGCCCAGTATGAGCGCTTTCAGCATGTCCATTTAGCGATCCCCGGATGCCACGCCCGTCTTCTGCCATGGATGTTAAGGAGTGGCTAACCAAGGAGGCTTCGGCGCTTGGTTTCGACGCCTGTCGCGTGGCTGGCGCCGATCTTGACAGCGGCGCGCGGCTTTCGGCCTGGCTGGCGGCGGGCCATCACGCATCAATGGACTGGATGGCCGAGACGGCAGAACGCCGCGGCGCGCCGCAACGCATGTGGCCCGAGGCGCGCTCTGCGATCATGCTTGGGCTCAACTACGGGCCGGAAGTTGACCCGCTGGCGAACCTCGTGCGCACAGAACGCGCCACCATCTCGGTCTACGCCCGCAACCGCGACTACCACGACGTGATCAAGGGCAAGCTGAAGCAATTGGCCGGCAAGCTGGCGGCGCGGACGGGCGCCGAAGTCAAGGTGTTTGTCGACACTGCCCCCCTGATGGAAAAGCCGCTGGCGGAAGCGGCAGGTCTCGGCTGGCAGGGCAAGCACAGCGTGCTGGTCAGCCGCGATTTCGGCAGCTGGCTGTTTCTCGGCGTGATCCTGACCACGCTCGGAATCGCACCGGATGAGGCGGAGAGCGACCACTGCGGCACCTGCCGGCGCTGTCTCGATATCTGTCCGACAGCCGCCTTTCCCGCCCCTTACGTGCTCGATAGCCGACGCTGCATCAGCTACCTCACGATCGAGCACCATGGCCCGATCGACCGGGAATTGCGGCCGCTGATGGGCAATCGCGTGTTTGGATGTGACGATTGCCTTGCTGTCTGCCCCTGGAACAAGTTTGCGGAAGTTGGCCGCGAGGCAAAGCTTCAGGCCTGCGCCGATCTTGATTCGCCCCAGCTCGTTGAACTGCTGACGCTGGACGATGCGGGCTTTCGTGCGCGCTTTGCCGGTTCGCCAGTCAGGCGCGCAGGCCGCAACCGCTTCATGCGCAATGCCCTGATCGCCACCGGCAACGCCAAACCGCCGGCCAATCTCGCGTTGTTGGCCG
>JBOFUS010000488.1:0-7421 GCA_051652685.1 Beijerinckiaceae bacterium | reverse complement strand
GTCATCGCGGCCAATCTCAAGCGCTCGGGCCTCTTCAGTCCGCTGGAGAAGGCGCGACATCCCGAGAAGATCGAGAACTTTGACACTGTTCCAAACTTCGAAGCCTGGAAAGGCACAGGCGCCCAGGCCCTTGTCACCTGCCGCGTGGTCCGCAACGGCAACCAGTTGCAGGCGCAGTACCGGCTCTGGGAAGTATCGACCGGTCAGCAGATCGAGGGCCAGCAGCTTGCAACCGACGCAAACAGCTGGCGGCGCGCCGCGCACATCGTTTCCGATGGTGTCTTCTCGAAGATCACGGGCGAGAAGGGTTTCTTCGACACGCGCATTGTTTTCGTCGACGAGAGTGGGCCCAAGGAGCGCCGTCGCAAGCGCCTCGCCATCATCGATCAGGACGGGGGCAACTTCCGCGCGCTGTCAGGTACCGAGGAACTGGTTGTCACGCCGCGCTTTTCGCCCTCCAGCCAGGAGGTCGCCTATATGGGCTTCCTGCCCGGCGAGGAACCGAAGGTCTACATCCTCAACCTTGCGGCGGGGCGCCGCGAAACGGTGGGCAATTTTCCCGGCATGAGCTTCAGCCCGCGTTTCTCGCCCGACGGCTGGAAGATCGTGATGAGCCTGCAGCAAGGGGGCAATGCCAACATCTTCGCGATGGACCTGAAGACGAGCGCCACGACGCGGTTGACGAATTCACCCTCCATCGACACCTCGCCATCCTATGCGCCGGACGGGTCCCAGATCGTCTTCGAGAGCGATCGCGGCGGCGGACAGCAACTCTATATCATGCCGGCCAGCGGCGGCGGCGCAAAGCGCATCTCCTTCGGCCAAGGCCGTTATTCGACGCCTGTCTGGTCGCCCAGGGGCGATCTGATCGCATTTACACGCCAGAATGGTGGCACTTTCTCTATCGGTGTCATGAAGCCCGACGGATCAGGTGAGCGCATCCTGACCGAAGGTTTCCACAACGAAGGACCGACATGGGCCCCAAACGGGCGTTATCTCATCTTCTTCCGCGATCCGGGCGGGCAGGGTGGGCCAAAGCTCTATATGGTCGATACGACAGGCCGCGTGGAAGTACAGGTGCCGACTCCCGCCTATGCCAGCGACCCTGCCTGGAGTCCTCTGCTCACGGAGGCGAAGTAACCCTGTCGCCGCAGCCCTGTCGTTGTAACCCAGCCATGGCCTGGTTTTCGGTCCAAGAGATTTCGCGCCAGACAGAAAAGGCCGGCGAAATGATCGCCGGCCTTTGAATGAGACGCCTCCGTCGAAGCAAAACTCACATGAAATCGATGCGCTCGACCTGCCAGCCACGATCACCCTCGCGCACTGTCACCTGGACCGGCTGGCCGTCCACCGGGGTTCCAAGGCGCGCGCGCTGAAGCACGCTCACATGAAGGAAAGCATCAGGCCCACCGTCATCGCGCGAAACGAAACCAAAACCCTTCTGGGCATTAAAGAACTTCACCTGGCCGCTGGTCGTTGCAGTTTGGCCACCACCGCCGCCGCCACCGAAGCCTCGATCACCACCACCGCCACCGAAGCCGCGATCGCCGCCAAAGCCGCGATCACCGCCGCCACCGCCGAAGCCGCGATCACCGCCGCCACCACCGAAGCCGCGATCACCGCCGCCAAATCCGCCACCACGATCATCGCGGTCGCGGTTCATGGGGCGGCCACGGTCCGGCCGGCGCGGTGCGGGTTCCGCTGTCGAAAGATCGACCTCGTGGACGCAGACAACCTGCGGACCCTTCTGGCCAGGTCCAATGTCACAGATGAGGGTCGCGCCCTCTTCCATTGCCTCGGGTTCAAAGCCGTTGAGGGCTGAACCGTGCAGAAACACATCTTCGCCGGATGAGGCCAGGGACACGAAGCCGAAGCCCTTTGTCCCGTTGTACCATTTAAGACGTGTGGAAACCCGCTCCTGGTCAACGACCGGTTGGCGGGAGGAATTGAACGGAGTGCGGTTCATGGGGTGTTGATCTCAGAAGCTTCTGCGCAATTGCGGGGAGAACAATAGTCGTTTGTCGCGATTTCCACCATAGCCAAAGTGAAGATTTCTGCGCTGCTCTGTCTCCGCTGCAACAGTGGTGCCGCGCGGCCCATTTTCAAAGTGCGAAGCCCCCGTCGGCCAGGTGAATCTGGCCCGTGGTGTAGCTTGCCTCGTCGGACGCGAGGTAGACAGCAAGCCAGGCGATCTCCTCTGCCGTACCCAGCCGCCCCATGGGCTGGCGGTCGATAAAGGCCTGCCGCGCCGCCGCCACGCTGATCCCCCCGGCGCGCGCTGCCTCCGTGATGCGGCCGTCCAGCGAGGGTGACTGGATTGTGCCCGGGCAGATGGCATTCGCCCTGACACCTTTCTTGATGAAATCCGCTGCGACAGCCTTTGTCAGCCCGATCACCGCAGCTTTGGTGGCGCCATAGGCGTAACGATTGGGAATTCCGCGCACCGATCCTGCACCGGACGCGATGTTGACGATGGACGCGCTCTTTCCGGTTTCTTCGGCGCGCTTCAGCATGCCGGGCAGGAAAGCGCGGATCGTCCGGTGCATCGACTTGACGTTGAGATCGAAGGAGAAATCCCAGGCCGCCTCGTCGCAGTCGAGCGCTGTCCCGTGGTGCACGAAGCCTGCCGCGTTGACGAGAATATCGATCGGGCCGGTCTTGGCTGCAAACGCCTCGACAGCGCGCGTCGAGCGGACGTCGAGCTTGAGTTTGCGGGCCTTTGCCAGATCGCCCATGAGGGCAGTGTCGAGATCGGTTGCGAAAACGCGTGCTCCTTCGCTCACGAAAGCCTCGGCGATGGCGCGGCCGATACCTTGTCCGGCTGCCGTCACAACGGCAGTCTTGCCCTGCAGGCGCTTTGCCATGCTTGCCTCCCTGTTAACACCGGTCTCGCGCCGGTTGTCGCCGCGCCATCGTATGCGCGTGCCAACCTGCGTCGCAACCCCGTCGTCAGGAAAGTCCCGAGGGACAGCAGCCTTGAGTCAAGCCCTGCAGGAAGGCTAGTGATCACGGATCATGACCGCAGAGCCAAAAACGTCAGCACCAGCCATGTCCTACCGCCGCGCGCTGTTGCTGGCGGCGGCGCTCAACGCCGTCATGATGTTTGTCGAGGTGGCGGGTGCGTTTTACGCCAACTCCATCGCACTGATGGCCGATGCCATCGATTTTCTGGAGGATACGATCCAGTACGTGCTGGCCGTCGCGTTGATCGGACTCGGCCGGATACCGCGCGCCGTCTTCGGGTTCCTCACGGCCTTTCTGATGTTTGTGCCCGGCATCTGGATCGCGGTGAAGACGGTGGAGCAGTTGCTTTATGGTCTGCCGCCTGATCCGTTGCCAATGGGCGCGATCGGACTCCTGGCACTTGCCGTCAACGTCTATTGCGCTTTCATCCTGCTGCCGCATCGCAAGGGCGATTCGGCACATCAGGGTGTCTGGCTCTCCACCCGGAACGATGCCATCGCCAATATTGCCATCGTTCTGGCAGCGGTGCTCACAGCATTCTGGGGTTCGGTCTGGCCGGACGTTGTGGTGGGTCTTGGTATCGCCGCGCTCAATCTGCACGCCGGGATCCTGATCGCGCTGCTCGCGTGGAGCGAATGGCGTGGTGAAGTGCGCCCAGGGGACTGATTGTCCGATGTGCGCAACGAGCATGCAAATTTCATTTAATCGATATTTACCTTTTGGATGATTGAATGCTGGCTTCGAGCGTTTATGTTGCAACGCCGCAGACGTGTCCGGTGTGAACTTTTCCGGACCGTGATCAACGGGCAAAATGCAACAAGACCAGCGCTTCAGCTGGCGATGCCTACTCGAAGGGGCCAGGGCCATGAACCGCGGGATGTATTACTTCTATGAGTCTGCCCACGCGATGATGGCGCCGGCGCGCGCCATGTCCGATGCGGTCAGGCTCTTCTATCGGAATCCATCCAACCCGATCAGCCATACGCCCGCCGGGCGCAGCATGGCCGCATCGGCCGAGATGTTCGAGCGTGCGACGCGCCGCTACGGCAAACCCATCTTTGATCTGCCGCGAACGGTGGTTGATGGTGAAGAGGTTGCCGTGATGGAGCGCGTCGTCTGGCGCAAGACCTTCTGCAATCTCGTGCATTTCGACCGGGCGCTGCCGCCGCGCACGGCCTCCCAGCCGAAGGTGCTGATCGTGGCCCCGATGTCTGGCCACTATGCGACGCTGTTGCGCGGCACGGTGGAGGCCTTCCTTCCCGACCACGAAGTTTTCATCACCGATTGGGCCGACGCCCGCATGGTTCCGCTGGCGGACGGCCGCTTTGATCTGGACGACTACATCGACTACATGATCGAGATCTTCGCTTATCTCGGCCCGGATGTGCATGTGATGGCGGTGTGTCAGCCTTCGGTGCCAGTCGCTGCCGCTGTTGCCCTCCTTGAAGCAAAGGACAGCGCTTTTGTGCCACGCTCGATGACGTTGATGGGCGGCCCTATCGACACGCGCGAGAGCCCCACCGCCGTCAATCGCGTCGCCAAGGAACGCGGTATGGCCTGGTTCAAGAAGAACTGCACCTACAAGGTGCCGTTCACCTCGCTCGGTTTCGGGCGGGAGGTTTATCCGGGCTTCCTGCAGCTTTCAGGCTTCATGGCGATGAATATCGACAAGCACATGAATGCCCACTGGGACATGTACTCGAACTTGGTGCGTGGTGATGGCGATTCGGTTGATAAACATCAAGATTTCTACGACGAATACATGGCAGTTATGGATCTGACCGCCGAGTTCTACCTTCAGACTGTGGACGAAGTGTTCGTAAAACACTCGCTGGCCAAGGGCGAGCTCATGCACCGCGGCACAGCAGTCGATCTGGCAGCAGTACGCCGTTGCGCGCTGATGACTGTTGAAGGCGAGAACGATGATATCTCGGGCGTCGGCCAGACCAAGGCGACGCATGCGCTGTGCGTGAACCTGCCCAAGGAAAAGCAGCTTTATCACCTTCAGCCGGACGTCGGTCACTACGGTGTCTTCAACGGCTCGCGCTTCCGTCGCGACATCGCGCCTGCCATCAAGGGCTTCATGGCCGCCCAGTCGGCACCCGCCGTCAAGGCCAAGGCGAAGCCGGCGCTCAAGGTTGTGCAGCAGGCTGCCGAGTGACGAGCCAGGCGTGACGGAACGCACGCGACTCATGTAGCGTGGGCCGCATGCTGGAACGCATCCTCCGCCTCATGGATCCGCCGTCTGACGAACGGATCATGGTCAACCATCTCGAGCTTTCCTATCCGGTGATCGTCCGGCGATCGGCGCAGGCGCGGCGCTATACCTTGCGGGTAAAAGCAACGACCCGTGAGGCAGTGCTGACCATGCCGCTCAGGGGCAGCATGGCGACGGCGCGCGATTTTGCCCACCGGCACGGCGGCTGGCTCGCAGCGCGTTTCGCGAAGCTCCCAAATTTTGTCAGCTTTGCTGACGGGGCAACGGTTCCGTTGCGCGGCGTGCCGCACCGCATCGACCATCGTGCCGCCGCGCGCGGAACAGCCTGGCTCGATGCCGGTACGGATGGCACGGCAGTCATTGCGGTCGCCGGCGATGCCGCCTTCACGGAGCGACGCGTGCGCGATTTCCTGAAGCGCGAGGCCCGCCGCGACATCGAGGCAGCGGCTGCCCGCCATGCGAAGGCGCTTGGCGTGTCCATCCGCAAGATTGCCATCAAGGACACCACGAGCCGCTGGGGATCCTGCGCGGCGGATGGCTCGCTGAGCTTTTCCTGGCGCATGATCCTGGCGCCACCCTTCGTGCTCGATTATCTCGCGGCACATGAGGTGGCCCATCGCGTCGAGATGAACCACTCGGCCCGCTACTGGAAGGTCGTGGCATCGATCTTCCCCGACTATGAGCGGGCGGAAGCGTGGCTGAAGCGCAATGGCGCGGAGTTGCACCGCTGGGGGTGAAGGGCGTTGCCCGCGCTCTTCGACCGATGTAGGATTGATCCTACATTGGAGATCGCCATGCCCGTATCGACCATGACATCCCGCGAGTTCAACCAGCACGTCAGCCGCGCCAAACGCGCGGCCAAGGACGGACCTGTGATCATCACCGAGCGTGGCAAGCCGAGCTATGTCCTGATGCGCCACGACGCGTTCATTGCCGAACCGACGCAGCGGGTGAAACCGAAGTCCCTTGCCGAGGCGCTAGCCGATCCCGGCGCGCTTGATTTTGATTTTGATCCGCCGAAGTCGCTGCTTTCGACCAAGGTTCCGGACTTCGGCTGATGTATCTGCTTGATACGAACGTCATCTCCGAACTTCGGAACACGAAACGAGCCGATCCGATGGTTCTGGCCTGGTCGGAGTCAGTGATTCCTGACCGAACCTTTCTGTCCGTCATGAGCATTCTCGAGATTGAACTCGGCATTCTCCTGCTTGCCCGGAAAGATCGCAGCCGCGCTGAACAGCTGCGGCATTGGCTTGAACGCAAGGTCATTCCCGAATTCGGCGAGCGCATTCTCCCGATTTCCATCGCTGTCGCCCGGCGTGGAGCTGCGCTACACGCGCCAGTCACGCGGCCCGAGCGTGATGCGCTCATCGCGGCAACCGCCCTTGAGCATCGGTATGTCGTTGTCACGCGGGATGTGAAGGATTTCGCACCGATGAACGTACCGACGCTCAATCCCTGGGAGTTCAATCCGGGTGCGCCGCCCTGATCGCGGCCAACGCGGTCGCTGCGTCGAGGCGACCGTCATAGAGCGCGCGGCCGGTGATCGCGCCTGCGATCTTGCGGTTTTCGGGGCGCAGCAGCGCCTCCACATCGTCGATGGAAGCCAATCCCCCCGAGGCGATCACGGGGATCGACAGCGCTTCCGCAAGCTTGCGCGTGCCGTCCAGATCGAGCCCGCCGAGCATGCCGTCGCGGGCAATGTCGGTGTAGATGATCGCCGCGACGCCGGCATCCTCGAATCGACGGCCGAGATCGAGTGCGGAGAGCGCAGACGTCTCGGCCCAGCCCTCCACCGCCACCATGCTATCCCGCGCATCGATGCCGACGGCGACCTTGCCGGGATGGGCGCGGGCGGCAACCTTGACGAAATCAGGATCGCGCACGGCTGCCGTACCGATGATCGCGCGGGCCACGCCCTTGGTGAGCCAGCCCTCCAGCGTCGCCATGTCGCGGATGCCGCCGCCGAGTTGAACCGGAAAGCCGACGCGGGCGAGGATGGCGTCGACAGCAGCGCCGTTCATCGGCTTGCCGGCGAAGGCCCCGTCGAGATCAACCACATGCAGCCACGGGAAGCCATCGGCCTCGAAGCTCGCGGCCTGAGCGGCCGGATCAGCGTTGAAGATCGTTGCCTGCGCCATGTCGCCCTGGCGCAGGCGCACGCATGCGCCATTCTTGAGATCGATGGCGGGGTAGAGAATCACGGCTTCCACCTGAGGAAATTGGCCAGCAGCCCTAA
>JBOFUS010000487.1:0-1756 GCA_051652685.1 Beijerinckiaceae bacterium | reverse complement strand
ATACTCGAAACCCCTGGCGAACATGCCGGGCTTGAGCGGCAGTCCCGTCACGTCCGTTGTGAGATCAAGTGTCGTCGTCGCCGGCAGCTTCTTTCGTCCGCCGATATGGTCGTAAAGGAAAAGCCCCAGCCTGAGCAGCCCGGCGGGCCTCAGCCCCCTGTGGTGCGGAAGCACGAAGCGCAGCGGATGGACGATATGCGGCGCGATGGCCCAGATCGTCTCGCGCTCCATCAGTGCCTCGCGGACCAGCCTGAATTCGTAGTGCTCAAGGTAGCGCAGGCCACCGTGCACAAGCTTCGACGACCACGAAGAGGTGCCGCTCGCCAGATCGTTCATTTCGCAGAGAAACACAGAATGGCCGCGCCCGGCCGCATCGCGCGCGATTCCGCAGCCGTTGACGCCGCCGCCAATGATCAGCAGATCATGAATGTCGGGCATGTGAAGTCTCGGCTCACCGTCGGTTGGACAAGGCCCGACTGGATACGCGATTTCTCCGGTGATGACAGCCCGCGATCAGCGCACACGCTCGCCGGGGTAGACGCCCCAGAGCCTGTCCTGGGGCAGCCAGCCTTCGAAACCCTGGCCGGAGATGCGACACCAGCGCCCGGTGCAACTCTCGACCGAGCCGATGACGCCTGGCTCCAGCATCGCCACCACCTCCGCGCCATCCGCGTCACGCTCGCGCAGCGGCACGGTCTTGTCCTTGAGCTTCGGGTTGATCTGCGCCGTGCGCCGGCCCGAAAGCCGCGTGTGATACACCCAGCCGTCGTCGCCATCGGAATCGCGCACCCTCCGCCAGTTCTCGAATTCGGCGATGATCTCGACCGGCACGCCCTCCTTCTTGAACAGCCACTTGATGCGATGGTCCTTGCTCGGGCCTTCGCGCATTGGTGTGTCGGACGGTTTCAGACTGACGAAGCGGGGAATGGGAAGGCCGCTCACGGAGCCCGTCGTTTCCTGTGCGACAGCAGGGACGACTGCGCCGAGCACCAGCGCGGCGAGGAGAATCAGATGCGCAAAACTCAAAACGACACCCCACATGTTTCAACCGTGTTCCCGATCCGCCCGAACAGGGGCGGAATCGTGACCGCGACACACGTCATTCGGCTTGTCATCCGCTTCCTGAAGCGCTTGCCTGTCGCACAAGCAAAGCACATAGAAAACACGACGGAAAGCCGCGACCTTTCTCGCGAATCTCGCAGGGGCTTGTTAACGCTGGGTTGAAGAAGGCGGCGCGGCGAGCGCTGAAGGGCCAATGGAGCCGGGCGGACATGCCGTATCGTAAACCGATCGTTACAGTGACGCGCCGGCTGCCTGCCCATGTGGAAGATCGCATGGCAGAACTGTTCGACACGCGCTTCAACGCAAGCGACGTGGCGCTGGATGCGAACGCCCTCAAGCGCGCCATGGCCGAATCAGATGTGCTTGTGCCGACCGTCACCGATCGCATCGACGCCGACATCATCTCTGCTGCCGGCCCTGGCCTGAAACTCATCGCCAACTTCGGCAACGGTGTCGATAACATCGACGTCAAGGCCGCCTACGCCCGGGGCATCGCCGTCACCAATACGCCGAATGTGCTGACCGATGACATGGCGGATTTCGCGATGGCACTGATCGTGGCGGTGTCACGCCGTTTCGTCGAAGGCGCGCGCGCTGTCACCGACGGGCAGTTCAAGGGCTGGTCACCCAACTGGATGCTGGGCCAGCGGCTCGCCGGCAAGCGGCTTGGCATCATCGGGCTTGGCCGCATCGG
>JBOFUS010000486.1:0-2699 GCA_051652685.1 Beijerinckiaceae bacterium | reverse complement strand
GACCCGGCGGCGGACTATCCGGCGGCGCTGATGGCGCTCGGCGCGACGGTTGTCACCAACAAGCGCAAGATTGCCGCCGATGACTTCTTCGACGGCATGTTCTCGACCGCGCTGGAAGAGGGCGAACTGATCACCAAGGTGGTATTCCCGGTGGCATCAAAGTTCGCCTACGCCAAGTTCCCTAATCCCGCCTCGCGCTATGCCATGGTCGGCGTCGCGGTGGCGAAGAAGGGCGCGAGCGTGCGCGTCGCCGTGACGGGAGCCGGCTCCGGCGGTGTTTTCCGCTGGGCAGAGGCGGAAGCCGCGCTTGGTGCGAAGTTCAACGCCAAGGCCATCGAGGGTCTTGTGGCCAGTGCCAAGGACTTGAACGGCGACATTCACGCGTCGCCCGAGTATCGCGCCCATCTCATTGGCGTGATGGCGAAGCGCGCGGTGATCGCCGCCACGGCGAAGTGACAGGATCGGGCAGGTATCGTTCTTGCCCGAGTTCGCGTTCTTGCTCGAGTTTCTGCTCACCTGTTTCCTGATCGAGCTCACGCCCGGTCCCAACATGGCGTATCTTGCTGCCCTGTCGCTTTCGCGTGGCAGGGCAGCGGCGCTTGGCGCGGTCGCGGGCGTGGCGCTTGGACTTCTGCTGCTTGGAGGTCTGGTCGCGGCCGGACTGCAAGGACTGATCCTTGCGTCGCGATGGCTGTACCAGACGATCCGTACGCTGGGATTTCTGTATCTGCTCTGGCTTGCCTACGAGACGTGGCAGCCGCCACCGGCCGTTGCGGATACCGGCGCAGAGTTCGAAGGCTTCCGCAATGGCCTGATCACGAACTTGCTCAATCCCAAGGCCGGAATGTTCTATCTTGCCGTTTTGCCGGCTTTTCTACCGCCTGACCTGAGTACCGCCAGCCATACGGGAGCCCTGCTCGTCGTGGTCTATGTCGGCGTCGCGACGGTGGTTCATCTCGCCATCGTGTTGCTCGCCTCGCATTTGCGCCCGGCCCTGATCGCCGGGCCGGGCATCGTTCTTGTCCGCCGCGTGCTTGCGGTCGGACTGATAGGCGTGGCGCTCTGGTTCTTCTGGAAGACCTGAGCGCAAAACGTCAGGCTTCAGCCCTGACGCTCTTCCTCTTCCTCTTCCTCTTCTTCGTCCTCTTCCTCGTCCTCATCGTCATCACCCGTCGACTGGTCGTAGAAGAACTGCTCTTCGACGATCTTGCCGTCCTTGATCGTGTAGAGGCCGATCTCGCTCATCTCCTCGCGGATGCCGGTGGCTTTCGGTGTGATGTCCATATCGAAGAGGACCATGAACTTGTCGCCGTTGATGAACGGGCCATCGGCGCTGGTGTCATGGACCGTATGATTGTCATACCACCACTTCGATTTCGCTTCGACAGCGGCGGTGCCCACGACCCGCTCCATGGGGCTGCCGGCGGCCTCAAGGCTGACGATCTCCGGATCGTTGAACTGCTTTGCCGCGCCGGCATGGTCGCCCTTCTTGAGCAAATCCGTGAACGCGTGGGCGACTTCGTCGTTGGTCATTGTGATCTCCTGTCGGGTACGTCCCTTCTGGAGCACGGGGTCATGACCGCAACAAGACGACGCGGGCTGCAATAGCTGTTTCCACACCGATTTGCGCCGCCGCAGGCATCGGCTAAGGAGGGAGAATGACACCCGTTCCAGCCTCCATTGACGCCACCGTCGATCTTCTCGCCTCCGCCAGCTACATCGCCGAACGATCGCTCGCGACGGTTGTTTTCCTCGCGCTGCGCATGGGCCGGCCATTGTTTCTTGAAGGCGAGGCGGGCGTTGGCAAGACCGAGATCGCCAAAGTACTGGCATCCAGCCTCGGCCGGAGGCTGATTCGCATGCAGTGCTACGAAGGCCTCGACGTCTCTTCGAGTGTCTACGAATGGAACTACGCCGGCCAGATGATGGCAATACGTCTGGCAGAAGCCGCCGGTGACCGCGACCGGGCGACGCTGCAGTCAGATATCTTTTCCGACCGGTATCTCATCAAGCGGCCACTCCTGCAGGCCCTGGAGGATGATCTTGCCGGCCCTCCGGTGCTGCTGATCGACGAGTTGGACCGCACCGATGCGGCTTTCGAGGCGTTTCTGCTGGAGATTCTTTCCGATTTCCAGGTGACGATCCCGGAGCTTGGCGTCATCCGCGCGAAACAGCCGCCGATCGTGATCCTGACATCGAACCGCACCCGCGAGATCCACGACGCGCTGAAGCGCCGCTGCCTCTATCACTGGGTCGACTATCCCGATGCGCCGCGCGAACTCGCGATCCTCAAGGCGAAATCGCCCAAGGCACCGGCGAAGCTGTCGAAGCAGATCGTCGCCTTCGTGCAGAAGATCCGCCAGGAGGATCTGTTCAAGTCGCCCGGCGTTGCTGAAACGCTCGACTGGGCGACGGCACTGGTGGAACTCGACGCCGTGGCGCTCGATCCGGCCATGGTCAGCGATACGCTGGGCGTTCTGCTGAAGTACCAGGACGACATCGCCCGCATGCAGGGCTCGCGGATGAAGGAAATTCTCGACGAGGTGAAGGCGGAGATGCGGGAGAAGGCGACTTGAACGCCGGTCGGTCGCCCGTCGTTCTCCCTCGGGAGAAGGAGGCATGCGGAGCATGACCCGTTCCTGCGGCTCCTGCACGCTCTGCTGCAAGCTGTTCCCCGTGCCGGAACTCGACAAGCCGGG
>JBOFUS010000485.1:0-2294 GCA_051652685.1 Beijerinckiaceae bacterium | reverse complement strand
AATCTCTACGGCGCGCAGGACGAGCGAATCTTCGTCGAATTCAGCCATGCCAAGCTCGCGACGCTGGGCATCCTGGCACAGGCGCTGTTCGACAGCCTCGCCCGCCAGAACGCCGTCACCCCCTCGGGCGTCGTCGAGACGGGTGCCCAACGTGTGGCGCTGCGTGTCACCGGCGCGCTCGACGGTGTCCGCGCCGTGGCCGAGACGCCCATCGAATCCGGCGGACGCACGTTCCGGCTAGGAGACGTGGCCACGATCACGCGCGGCTTCGAGGATCCGGCGCGGTTTCTGGTACGCCAGGGCGGCAAGCCGGCGGTGGCCGTCGGCGTCGTCATGCAGCGCGGTGCCAACCTGCTCACGGTCGGCGAAGCCATCGACAAGGTGGTCGGCCGCTTCGAGACGGAGCAGCCCATCGGCGTCGAGATCGCCCATGTGGCCGATCAGCCGAAGGTAGTCGAGAAGGCTGTCAGCCAGTTCCTCATCACCTTTGCCGAGGCGCTCGCCATCGTGCTGGCGGTCAGCTTTCTCTCGCTCGGCTGGCGCACAGGCATCGTGGTTGCCTTCTCGGTGCCGCTGGTGCTGGCCATCACCTTTGTTGTCATGCTGATCATGGGCATCGACCTGCACCGGATTTCGCTGGGAGCGCTGATCATTGCGCTGGGCCTGCTGGTGGATGACGCGATCATCGCGCTCGAGATGATGGTGGTGAAGATGGAGCAGGGCTGGGACCGCGTGCGCGCGGCGGCAGCAGCCTGGGATTCCACTGCCTTTCCGATGCTGACCGGCACGCTGGTCACGGCCGTGGGTTTCGTCCCCATCGGTTTCGCCAACTCCGGCGTTGGCGAATACACCGGCTCGATCTTCTGGGTCGTGACCATTGCGCTGATCGCGTCCTGGATCGTGGCGGTAACCTTCATTCCGTATCTGGGCGTCAAGCTGTTGCCGGACTTCGCCGCGATCCATGCCAGAAAGCTGGCGAAGAAGGGCCTCAGCCACGACCAGTCCGAGCATGCGATCTATTCGACGCGGGGCTACAATGTCCTGCGCGCCATCATCCGCTGGTGCGTCAACCATCGCTTCGTGGTGGTGCTGGCCACCATCGGTGTCTTCGCGGCATCCGTGGTCGGGTTCGGCCGGGTGCAGCAGCAGTTCTTTCCGCTGTCGGAGCGGCCGGAGCTGTTCTTCCAGATCCGCATGCCGGAGGGCTCCTCCATCGGTGCCACGACCGCAACCGCGAAGAAGGCGGAAGCGATGCTCCTCGGCGATCCGGGCATTGACACCTATTCCACCTATATCGGCCAGGGCAGCCCACGCTTCTGGCTTGGCCTCAACACGCAATTGCCCAATGAGGCCTTCGCCGAGATCGTCATCGTCTCGAAGGATCTGGAACACCGCGAACGCATCAAGAAGTCGCTGGAGAAGGCCGTTTCCGACGGTGCGCTGGCGGAGGCGCGCGTGCGCGTTGACCGCTTCAACTTCGGCCCGCCGGTCGGCTTTCCTGTGCAGTTCCGCGTGGTTGGCCCCGACCCCATGAAGGTACGCGATTTCGCCCGCGAGGTGCGCGACATCGCCCGCGAGAACAAGAGCTTCGTTGATCCGCATTTCGACTGGAACGAGATGACGCCGTCGGTGCGGCTGGAAGTGGATCAGGAGCGCGCGCGGACGCTGGGGCTCGACCCCCAATCAATTTCGCTCACCCTGCAAACGCTGCTCTCCGGACTTACCGTCACCACCGTGCGTGATGGTACCGAGAAGGTGGACGTCGTGGCGCGCGCCAGGGAAGGCGAGCGGCTCGATCTCGGCCGCATCGGCGATCTGACGGTCCTGTCGCGCGGTGGCGTCGCCGTGCCGCTCGGCCAGGTGGCGCGCATCGTCTATGACCACGAGGAGCCGATCATGTGGCGGCGCAACCGCGACATGGCGATCACGGTGCGCGGCGATGTGGCGGACGGCGTGCAGGCCCCGTTCGTGACCGGGCAGATCTGGCCGTTGCTCAAGCCCGTGACCGACAGGATGCCCGCCGGCTACCGCATCGAAATCGGCGGCGCGATCGAGGAATCGGGCAAGGGCAACGCCTCGATCTTCGCTGTCTTTCCCATCATGATCCTGCTGATGCTGACCCTGATCATGATCCAGGTGCAGAGCTTCGCGAAGCTGTTCCTGGTGTTTGCCTCCGCGCCGCTCGGCGTCATAGGCGCGAGCCTTGCGCTCAACCTGTCGGGCATGCCCTTCGGCTTCGTGGCGCTCCTGGGCCTCATCGCGCTGTCGGGCATGGACATGCGCAATTCGCTCAT
>JBOFUS010000484.1:0-2246 GCA_051652685.1 Beijerinckiaceae bacterium | reverse complement strand
AAGTTGCGGCCCTGTTCGCATTCTGCCGCGAATGCATCCATGTCCGAAATGGCGTTGAACACGCCGTCAAGGCATGTGACGCCGTGGGCGCGGGCCGCGATCACCACTGTGGCAAGCGCATGCAGGAACGGCGCGCGATCCGGCACCAGGCGCATGCCGGTTTCCTTGGCGAGATCATTGAGCCCCATCACCAGTGCGCCACCAGAGCCAAGCGCGCCGGCAATGGCAGGTGCATTGATGACGCCGGCGGGCGTCTCGATCATCGCCCAGGCCGCAATGGCGTGTTTCGGCCGCCTGAGCGCAATACGACGGCGGAAAGCCCAGATATCCTCCGCGCTCGCCGCCTTGGGCAGCAGCAGCGCGGCGCAGCCCGCCGCACAGGCGGCAGCCACATCGTCCTCGTGCCATTCGGTGTCGGCACCATTGACGCGAAAGACGCGGATCGTCCGGGACCAGACCGGAAGCGCGGCAAGTGCCTTTCGTGCGGCATCCTTGGCATCCAGCGCAACGGAATCCTCCAGATCGATGATCACGGCATCTGCACCAAGGCTGTCAGCCTTGGCGAGCGCCCTGGCGTTGGCGGCCGGCACATAGAGCGCCGTGCGCAGAAGCTGGCTGGTCATGGCGGGACTGGTCATGCGGGACTGGTCATGGCGGGGCAGCTTCTGGCATAGGTTGGCTCAGGACGCCAAGGCCGGCGTTGGCAGCACGGGGTTTTGGCATGACACGATGGGTGGCGGGAGCGGATGGTTGCCCGCCAGGCTGGGCCGTCGTTCTCATGGATCTCGATGCGGAACGGCCACCCGAATTCTTCGTCTCAGCCGATTTCGCCGAATTGCTGCGCCATCCGACACTGCCGGGATTGATCGCGGTCGATATGCCCATCGGCTTGCCGGAGACGGTTGGTGCCGGCGGACGCGGACCTGAGGCCGAACTCAGGCCACATCTGGGCGAGCGCCAGTCCAGCGTCTTCTCCATACCCTCGCGTTCATCCGTGATGGCGGAGAGCTTCGAGGCAGCCTGCGAGGCCTCGCTCGCCACCTCCGATCCGCCGCGCAAGATTTCGATCCAGGCCTACAATCTCTTTCCCAAAATCCGGCAGATCGACGCGCTGTTGCGGGCAGATGCCGGTTTGATCCGCATCGTCCATGAGGTCCATCCCGAAGGTGCCTTCATGGTGATGAACGGGCGCGAACCGCTTGATGAGCCCAAGAAGGTCAAGTCCGTGTCACATCAGCCGGGCGTCGACCTGCGAAAGCGGTTGCTGAACGAGGTGGCCGGTTTTCCCATGGAGTTCCTTGACCGGAAGCCTCCGAAAGGCGTCGGCATCGACGATTTTCTCGATGCCTGCGCCTGCGCCCATGTGGCCGGCCGAATCGCAAGGGGTGAAGCGCTGAGCTTTCCCGAAACGCCGGCGCGCGACGCTTTTGGCATTCCCGTTGCAATCAGGGCCTGACCATGCAGCTTCCCGTAACACCCGCCAGCATCATGTCCGCATATGACCGCGTCAGGGGCCATATCCGTGAAACGCCGGTCATTGATCTGCCGACGGGCGCATTCGGCATCGCCACGCCGCTTTCGCTGAAACTCGAACTTCTCCAGCACGCGGGCTCGTTCAAGAGCCGCGGGGCCTTCAACACGCTGCTGTCGGCGAATGTTCCGACGGCGGGCGTCGCGGCGGCGTCCGGCGGCAACCATGGCGCGGCTGTCGCCTATGCCGCCCGCGCGCTGGGCATTCCAGCCCACATCTTCGTGCCGGAGATCTCATCACCGGCGAAAGTTGCCAAGATCCGAGAGTTTGGTGCGACGGTCGTGCAACAGGGCGCGATATACTCAGACGCGCTGGTGCTTTGCGAGGCGTATCAGGCCGAGAGCGGTGCCTATGGTGTGCATGCCTATGACGCCTGGCCGACGATCGAAGGACAGGGCACGCTCGGCCTGGAATGGGAGCGGCAGGCGGGTGATATTGACACCATCCTTGTCGCGACCGGCGGCGGCGGGCTCGTGTCGGGCATTGCCACGTGGTTCCAGCGCCGCGTTAAAGTCATCGCCGTCGAGCCGGAGGGCTCTCGTGCGCTTCAGGCAGCGCTTGCGGCCGGTGGACCGGTGGATGTGCCGGTCAAGAGCATCGCAGCCGATTCGCTGGGCACGAAGAACGTTCTCCGCTGCGTCTACGAGACGTGCAGCCAGCATCTGGGTGGGGTGGTCCTTGTCCCGGACGACGCCATCCGCGCCGCCATGAAGGC
>JBOFUS010000483.1:0-2559 GCA_051652685.1 Beijerinckiaceae bacterium | reverse complement strand
TGCCGAGAACCCGCTGCTGAAGCTCGCCCTCGAAATGGGGCCGCTCGTCACGTTCTTCCTCGCGAACTCCCGGCCCGAGCTGATCCGGCCGCTGCTGCCGTTTCCGCTGCCGACCGGGCCGGACAGCGGCATTTTCGTGGCGACGGCCGCTTTCATGATCGCGATGTTCGCCTCGCTGATCCTGACAAAGTGGCTGATGGGCAAACTGCCAATCATGCCGCTGGTTTCCGGTGCGGTGGTGCTCGTCTTCGGCGGGTTGACGCTGTGGCTGAAGGACGATCTCTTCATCAAGCTGAAGCCGACCATCGTGAACTGCCTGTTCGGCACCGTTCTGCTGGGCGGTCTCGCCTTCGGCAAGCCGCTGTTGCCCTATGTCCTCGACAGTGTCTTCAGGCTGGCGGACGAGGGCTGGCGCAAGCTGACGCTGCGCTGGGGTGTGTTCTTCTTCTTTCTTGCCATCCTGAACGAGGTGGTCTGGCGCTCGTTTCCTACGGACTTCTGGGTCGGTTTCAAAGTCTGGGGCGTGATGCCGATCACCATCGCCTTTGCCATGGCGCAGATGGGCCTGATCCAGCGCTATGATCTGAACTCGGACGAGCGCGCCCAGGGCTGACCTTCGTCCTCGTCGGGTGTCAATCTGGGCTGATGCCGCTCGATGAGCGCCAGAAAGCCTTCCGCATCAAGTCCGATGGTCCACGGGCTGAATCGGATGCGGCGCAACGCACCCTCGTCGCGCACGCAGAAGATCGCTTCGCCCAGCATGAAGTCGAGCCGAGCGATGTCTGCCCAGGCGATTCGCCGCCAGCTTCGCCAGCCTTGCAGGGTCACGCCTGTCTCGCCGACGGTGAGGACAACGCGGCGCGTGGCAAAGGCGATCAGCGATGGCAGCGCGAGCACAAGAAGCGCACATTGTCCAAGTGCGAATGCGATCTGGAGGCCGCGCGGCGTGGCGGACAGGAAACCGAGGAGATAACCCCTGAGCGGATAGTCGCCGGCGGTCAGGATCTGGAGATCGCGCACGCCATTCCACGCGGCGAGCGCCGCCAGCGCCCAGCCGACGACGATGGGCCAGAGTGAGCGGCGAAACCGCTCCTGTGCTGGTCGCTCCCGGCTCATGCGTCGCCGTTGATCTCCAGCTGGAATGGAACGCCTTCGAAACAATCAACGCCCCGGCCGATGCTTTCCGCCGCCGCCAGCAGACGCCCTGAGCGTTTCAGCAGCGTGTCAGCGGCCTCGACCAGCTTCAGGTTCGGCGTAGCCGTGGGTGAGCGCCTGCGGACCAGGCGGGCAAGTTCGTGCTCCTCGCGTTCGGGCGCAAGCGTGGCCGCGACGATCAATGCACCGGCCGTTGAACGGCTGACACCCGCATAGCAATGCACGATCATGGGACTCGCCCGGTCCCAGCCGCGCGCGAAATCGATCACGCGCCGGGCATGGGCTTCGCCCGGCAGGATATGGCCATCCAGCGGCTCGAGGATGTCGCTCATGGCGATGAAGAGGTGATTGTCCGCCGCGATCCCGTGGGGGCGCTCTACCGGCGTGCGGTCATTGATCAGCGTGAGCACGTGGCTGGCACCCGTGCTGCGCGTCATGGCGGCGAGGCGGGATAGCGAGCAGACTTGCAGGAAAGGCATCATCAGGCTCCGGGTGGCGTTGCCGCCACAAGCAGTGCGTCGAAGCGCAAGCGGAAACGCTGTTCCGCCTGCTCCGTCGGCCATGGCTCGAGCAACGCGAGAATGTCCTTCGTCAACGGCTCCGGCTTGCCAAAGAAGCGCGTCGCTTCTTCCACCGAAAAGCCGGCCAGCCGCGTCGCCTCGTGAAAGGCGGCGATGCCGTCCGCTTCCTTGGTCAGTGTATGGACCGGTCCGGTGATCTCTGCCGGCAGGCCGAAGCGCAGCATGATCGCCGCCAGAATCCGCGCCTCGACGCCCTTGTAGGCATCGCCAAGCACGGCTTTGAAAGGCGAGATGATGTCGCCGATCACGTATTCTGCGCCATCGTGCAGCAGCACCGCAAGCGCCGTCCGTGCCGGCAGATCGGCGTGGCGATGGCGCGCGATGGCTTCCACCAGCAGGGCGTGCTGCGCCACGGAATAGGGAAAGGGGCCGATGGTTTGCCCGTTCCAGCGCGCGACGCGGGCGAGCCCATGGGCGATATCCTCGATCTCCACATCAAAGGGTGATGGATCGAGCAGATCCAGCCTGCGGCCCGACAACATGCGCTGCCACGCGCGGGGCGGCTGGACGGCCGATTTCGCGGATATCCTGGCCATCAGGCGACGTGCACGGCGCGGCCGATGTCCGCCACCTCGGCGTGCCGATGGCAGCCGATGATGTGGTCGTTCATCAGGCCGCAGGCCTGCATGAAGGCATAGACGATGGTCGGGCCGCAGAAGGTGAAGCCGCGCTTCTTCAGGTCCTTCGAAATGGTTTCGCTGATTTTTGTCGCGACCGGCACCTCAGCGCGGCTCTTGAGGTTCGACTGGATCGGCCGGCCATCGACATGCTTCCAGAGATAACGGGCAAAGCCTTCCTTCGCCTCGATCTCCAGAAAGACGCG
>JBOFUS010000482.1:0-1926 GCA_051652685.1 Beijerinckiaceae bacterium | reverse complement strand
GCCATAACGAGGACGGCGGCCGGGTGCTCGCCGCTGCCATGGCGGAGCTGGAGGAAAAGAGCCCACGCCCGTTGGTGATGATTGCCGGCATGCTTTCGACAAAGGATTCGACCGCCTTCTTCCGGCCCTTCGCGGGCCTCGCACGGCGGCTCTTCACCATCGGCATCACCGGCCAGGAAGCGGCGCGCAGCCCGGCCGATGTGGCGCGCATGGCGGAAGCGGCCGGGCTGAGAGCGACAACGGCGTCCAGCCTGGCAGAGGCACTGGCCCGCATCAGCGACATCGCCTTCGAGGCCCCACCGCGAATCCTCATCACGGGCTCGCTGTACCTTGCGGGAGAGGTGCTGGCCTTTGATGGCGCGGAAATGAAGTAGGTTTTCAAAGCCGTTGCGCGACGCGGCTTTCCGCGCTTAGTTCATGGCTAAACGTCGGCCACCCAACTATCTCGAAACAGGGGTGCTGACTGATCCAGCAAGGGAGAAGCCGTCATGATCCATTCCCGCCATCTTCTGCGCGCGGCCGCGCTTGCCGCCACCACGATGCTTTCCACCGCCGCATGGGCGCAAGTGACGTTCAACCGGGGCCAGGATGGCGACCCTGAAACGATGGACCCGCAGAAGTCGCAGACGACGATTGAAAGTCATCTGTCACGTGATCTCCGCGAAGGCCTCATGATCCACAACGCCAGGGGCGAGGTTGTTTACGGCGTGGCGACGAGCCACACGGAAAGCCAGGATGGCACGGTCTATACGTTCAAGATCAGACCGAACGCCAAGTGGTCGAATGGCGAGGACTTCAAGGCATCGGACTACGTGTTCTCGTTCCGACGCATCATCAATCCGGAAACCGGCGCGAAATACGCCAACATCCTCTATCCCCTCAAGAATGCCGAGAAGATCAACAAGAAGGAAGGCGGGCTGAAGCTCGAGGACCTTGGCGTCAAGGCAATCGACGACAAGACGCTGGAGATCACGCTGGAGCGCCCAACGCCCTATTTCCTCGAGTTGCTGACGCACCAGACCGGCTATGCGCTGAGCGAGGCGAATTACAGGAAACACGGGGCCGATTTCGTGAAGCCCGAAAACTGGGTGTCCAACGGTGCCTATGTGTTGAAGGAATGGGTGCCCAATTCGCACATCAAGGCCGAGAAGAACCCGCATTTCCACGATGCCGCCAACGTCCAGATCGAGCGGATCATGTATTTCCCGACACCGGATTTTTCCGCGGCCGCCCGCCGCTTCATGGCGGGGGAGCTTCACTTCACGACAGATATTCCCGCCGATCAGGTCAAGTTCCTGAAGGAGCGTCTCGGCTCGCAGGTCCATATTGCGCCCTATCTCGGCACCTACTATTTTGCCTTCAACACCGCCAAGAAGCCCTTTGACGATGTCCGTGTGCGCAATGCGCTGTCGATGGCCATCGACCGGGCGTTCATCGCGGAGCAAATCTGGGGCGGAACCATGGTGCCGGCCTATAGCTTCGTGCCGCCGGGCATCGGCAACTACGGCAAGCCGGCGGCTGCCGCCTTCGAGGCCAAGTCGCCCATCGACCGCGAGGACGAAGCCAGGAAGCTTCTCGCCGCCGCAGGCTTCGGGCAGGGCAAGCCGCTCAAGGTCGAGATCCGCTACAACACCACCGACAACAACCGTCGCACGATGGTGGCGGTGGCCGACCAGTGGAAGCAGATCGGCGTCGAAACCACTTTCATCAACACCGATACGCGCACGCATTTCGCCTTCCTGCGCGAGCGGGGAGACTTCGACATCGCGCGCGCCGGCTGGATCGGCGACTATTCCGATCCGCAGAACTTCCTGTTCCTGCTGCAGAGCGACAACAAAGGCTTCAACTACGCCCGCTGGGAGAACGCCGGCTTCGACAAGCTGATGAAGCAGGCCGAGAGCGAGACTGACCTGAAGAAGCGCGCCG
>JBOFUS010000481.1:0-1290 GCA_051652685.1 Beijerinckiaceae bacterium | reverse complement strand
CGTCCGTGATCCGCATCAACCGTGCGCTCTGTGCTGATGGTTGTGTCGTTGAAGTTGCTGGCCTTTTGCTCAGTGACAAAGAGTTCGACATCGTCGCGGAGTGTGCCCTGATTACCCTTCAGCGCGAGAACGTAATCGGCTTTCCTGTCAATGATCTTCGCAGCGATGGCGCGCTGGCAACCCATGGCGTCGATGGTCACGATGGCCCCCTCAAGGGCCAGCATGTCGAGCAGCCGGGGAATGGCGACGATCTCATTGGCCTTGTCGGCCACCTTGAGCTGTCCCAGCACCAGACGCTGGCGGGCGGCGAAGGCAGAGATGGTGTGGAGCGGGTCGGTCTCGCCTCGCGAGCGGCGTGAGGTCTTGCCGTCGATGGCGACAACCCCCTCGGGAACCCCGATCAGGGACGCCACCCACGTCACAAAACAACGCTGAAAGTGCTCGCAGTCCACGGTCGCGAGGATATCGCCCAGATGATCATGGGCGGGCGTGCCGCGTGCGAACGGCGCGAACCGACGCAAAAAGCCAAGCTTCCTGTCGCCGAAACGGGCGATGTCAGTGATGGTCTCGGCTCCGGCCAGAACCGCCAAAAGACACAGCAGCAGCACTTCTGAAAGTGGATACATGACTTTGGCGCGTTGACGCACATCAGGTAAATCATTGAAATAGCGCAGAAATACAACTGCTTCCGTGACAGGTGCGCTGTCGCTCACATCAGCTTCCATCGATATCATCCTCGCAAAATACAGAGGATGCCGATAGATTCAGAGTTCTACGCCTTTGTCGCCCGCTTGTTCACCCGATTGCCCTGCGATGGTGGTCAGTTCGGGTTGTTTTCTGGGCGGGATTGGACTACATATGGTCGGACGGAAGCTGCTTGGAAAGTTGCGGTGATGAGCTGGTTTCAGATCTACGCAATGTCGACCCCATTGATCGTCGTGGCGCTCGCGCTCGGCGTGGTCGCACTTACCCAATGGCAGGACAAGCGCGAATTGCAGCAGGTCCGCAAGCGCAGGTAACACCCTGAGATTTCCCCGTTGGGAGCTTGGCCTTCCGCCTGTCTCAGAACGATTTCCGGCATCTGCTGTCATACGGACCCTTCTTCCGGACCTTTGCCATGGACATCGCCGCCCTCCTCCTGTTCGCCGGTGTCTATTTCGTCGCCGTCGCCTCGCCCGGCCCCGGCCTTGCGGCAGTGGTGGAGCGCGGCCTTGGGCAGGGCACGGCGGCGGCACCGGCCTTCATCGCGGGCTTCGTGATTGGCGATTTGATCTGGTTCACGGTCGCGGC
>JBOFUS010000480.1:0-1374 GCA_051652685.1 Beijerinckiaceae bacterium | reverse complement strand
CCCTACATCGTCGTTCTTACCAACCCGACGACCGGCGGCGTCACGGCCTCCTATGCCATGCTGGGCGATGTCCACATCGCGGAGCCCGGCGCGCTCATTGGCTTCGCCGGCCCGCGCGTTATCGAGCAGACCATCCGGGAAAAATTGCCGGAGGGCTTCCAGCGCGCCGAGTTCCTGAAGGATCACGGCATGGTGGACATGGTCGTGCCGCGTGCCGAGATGAAGGCGACGGTGGCGCGGCTGATGCGGCTGCTGACGAAGCAGCCGGTCGCCGTGGCTGCCTGAGAGAGCGCCTTCCGCCATGGCCGATTCTGCCACGATCATGGCGCGCTTCCTGGCGCTCCACCCCAAGAAGATCGATCTTTCGCTCGACCGGATGCTGTCCATCCTGCCGAAACTCGGCGATCCGCACCTGAAGCTGCCGCCGGTCATCCATGTGGCCGGCACCAACGGCAAGGGCTCGACCATCGCCTTCATGCGCGCGATGCTGGAGGCGGCGGGCATGGGCGTGCATGTCTACACCTCGCCGCATCTGGTGCGCTTTCATGAGCGCATCCGGCTGGCTGGCAAGCTGGTCGATGAGGAGCGCCTTGTGGAAGCGTTCCAGCGCTGCGAGGACGCCAATGGCGGCGCACCGATCACCGTTTTCGAGATGACGACGGCTGCGGCACTGCTGCTCTTCGCCGAAACACCAGCCGATGTGCTGTTGCTGGAGGTCGGGCTCGGTGGCCGCTACGACGCCACAAATCTGGTCCCGCGTCCGCTCGTCAGCATCATCACGCCAGTCTCTCTCGATCATATGGAGTTTCTTGGCGACAGCATCCCCAAGATCGCTGCGGAGAAGGCCGGCATCCTGAAACGCGGTTGCCCAGCCGTCATTGCCGACCAGTCGCCGGAAGCGGTCGATGTCTATGAGCGCGAGGCCCGCCGGTTGCGCGCCGGGCCGTTGCTGATCGGCGGACAGGATTTCACCTGCGCCGAGGAACATGGCCGGCTGGTCTTTCAGGATGGCGACGGCCTGCTCGACCTGCCCCTCCCGCGCCTGAACGGCCGTCATCAGCACCTCAACGCCGGAACGGCCATTGCCGCGATCCGGCGCGGTTTCGGCGATGCTGTGCCGACGGAAGCCATCGCCAGGGGATTGGTCTCTGTCGTGTGGCCCGGCCGCCTCCAGCGCCTCTCCGGCCATCTGCTCAAGCTTGCTCCCTCCGGCTGCGAGTTATGGCTGGACGGCGGCCATAACGAGGACGGCGGCCGGGTGCTCGCCGCTGCCATGGCGGAGCTGGAGGAAAAGAGCCCACGCCCGTTGGTGATGATTGCCGGCATGCTTTCGACAAAGGATTCGACCGCCTTCTTCCGGCCCTTCGCGGGCCT
>JBOFUS010000479.1:0-2060 GCA_051652685.1 Beijerinckiaceae bacterium | reverse complement strand
GTGTAGGCGGCGGCGTTCCTTGCGTATGATTCGGCATTCGCAGGGTCGGCCTTGGCGAGCGCCGCGCGGATGTTCTCGATGTAGATGAGCGCTGCAGAAACCGACATCCAGGCGTGGGGATTCGGCAGGCTGGCGTAGGGGCCTTCCTTGATCGGCATGGGCGAGACACCATCCGATACGGTGGCGCTCGCCACATTTTCGATATTGGCGAAGAAGCGTTCGAACCAGCGCTCGAGGTTCAGGCCGTTCCACAGCACCAGATCGGCGCTCTGCGCCCTCACCACATCCTGCGGCGTCGGCTGGTAGTCGTGGATTTCGGCACCGGGCTTGGTGAGGCTGTCGACGAGCGCTGCGGTGCCTGCCACGTTCTGCGCCATGTCCTGCAGGATGGTGAAGGTTGTCACGACGCGAAGCGGCTTTCGGCCCGGCGCCTGGCCCCGCACCGGTGCGGCGAAGGCCAGGCCCGCCAATCCACCGATCAGAACGCGACGGTCTGGCAAAAAGGCTGGTCCAAGAATGGGTGGGCGTCGAACGGTTGGGCGTTGTCCATCGCGCATGTGACGTCCCTTCAAGAAGTGGGATAATGCTAATGACAACGAGTTGCATCTGTCAAGTCAGTTGCGAACGAATTGCAGCTGGTAAGTTGCACCTGCGTCGCAACTGGCTTATGAGAATTGCATGACGGTCGAGGCCGACAGATTTGACCGCTTCGCCGCCGAGCTTCGTTCGGCGCGCGTACGCATGACCGAGCAGCGCAAGGTGATCCTGCGCGTCATTGCGGATGCGGCCGACCATCCGGACGCCAACGAGATCTACCACCGCGCCCATGTGATCGACCCGCAGGTGTCGCTTTCGACGGTCTATCGCACCCTGAAGCTGCTGGAGGAGAAAGGCGCGATCCAGCGCCATGCCTTCGACGATGGCCGCTCGCGCTTCGAGAACGCGGACAGCGACCACCATGACCATCTGATCGACATCGACAGCGGCAAGGTGATCGAGTTCCGCTCGGAGAAGATCGAGCGGTTGCAAGCCGAGATCGCCGCGGAACTCGGCTACGACATCATCCGCCACCGGCTGGAGCTGTATGGGCGGCGGCGGTGAGGCGGAAGATTAGGGTGCCGGATTGCAATGCACCTGGTGGATGGCGTTGATGCGCGCCTCCAGCTCCGGAGTCATATCGATATTGATGGAGCCAATCGCGTTTTTCAGCTGCTCCATGCTCGTGGCACCGATGATGTTCGAGCCAACAAACGGCCGCGAATTGACGAAGGCCAGCGCCATCTGCGCCGGGTCTAGGCCAAATTCGGCCGCCAGCTTCACATACGCCCGCACCGCTTCTTCCGAGCCTGGCTTCTGGTAGCGCTGGCCACGGTTGAAAAGCGTGTTGCGGGCACCTGCCGGGCGCGCGCCGTCGAGATATTTGCCGGTCAGGAAGCCCTGAGCCAGCGGTGAATAGGGCAGGAGGCTCACGTCCTCGCGCAGGCAGATTTCGGCGATCGCCGTCTCGTTGGTGCGGTTGATCAGGCTGTAGGCATTCTGGACGCTGGCAACACGCGTAAGTCCGCGCGTCTCGCTCTCCTTCAGCCAGGTCATCAGGCCCCAGGCGCTCTCGTTGGAGACGCCGACGTGGCGGATCTTGCCGGCCTTGACGAGTTCGTCGAAGGCGGCAAGCGTCTCGTGGATCGGAGTCTCGTCCTCGGCCTTCGGCAGATGGTTGTAGACGGTCGGGTTGGAGCCCCAGGTCATTGGTCTGTCGGGAAAGTGCAGCTGGTAAAGGTCGATGTAATCCGTGCCTAGCCGCGCAAGGCTCTTGTCGATGGCCTCGAAAATCTGGGCACGGGTGGCGCGGCCGGGCTTCCTGCCCTCGCGGAACCAGTCATTGTCGGTGCGGCCAATCGCCTTCGAGGCCAGGATGACCTTTTCGCGCTTGCCGCGTGTCTTGAACCATGAGCCGATGACACGTTCCGTCGAGCCGGAGGTCTCGGGCCTCGGCGGGATGGAATACAGCTCGGCCGTGTCCCAGAAGTTCACGCCCTGATCGAGCGCTTGGTCCATCTGGG
>JBOFUS010000478.1:0-6799 GCA_051652685.1 Beijerinckiaceae bacterium | reverse complement strand
TTCAGGACAAGGCGATGCTCAGCCACTCGGAGACGCCATTGCAGGGCGCGAAATTGCCGCGACATGGTGCGCCGGTTGCCACAGGATCTCGGCGCAGGACCGCGACGTCAACAGGATACCCCCGGATTTCGGCGCAATCGCAAGAATGCCGTCAATGACCGCCTTGGCTTTGCGGGTTTTCCTGCAAACGCCGCATGGAAACATGCCACGCTACCAGTTTTCTCCAAAGGAAATAGATGATATCATCAGCTATATGCTCAGCCTTGGTAAGCAATAAGGCTTTATCGAAAGCGTTGGACCAGAGTCCAACGCTCATCTACTACAACGATGGTGTTGCGGGCACTGAAATTCAGATGTTTAAACTGACGCCTTGGCTGAAGCAATCTTGGCGAGTGGTGATGCGTCAGTTCGCGCCATGCACGCACTTCTGCATGAACGCCTGCCGTTCCTCGCGCTTCGCCGGACCAACAAGGCCCATGCGATTGGCCTGGAGACGGCACTCAGCGCGTTTTATCGCTGGTCCGTTTTCCCGCCCGGGGCCTGGACCTTGAGCCAAGCCGTTCGAAACGAGGAAAACTGCAAGTATCGCTGCTGTGGTGGCGATGCTGAGAGTCCGCTTCATCTGAGTCCTCCTGATCATGGGGAGCCGCGCTCATGCTGGTTGCGGCGATGCATTCACTGATTACAATATGAACTTGGTTGACGCTTTGAGCCGTCTCAATCCGGTGCCTCCCGGAAACACCTATCGATATCGGCAGTGCGCGTGCGCATCGCTTCTGGATCGCGGTCGTTCGCTGTTCCGGAACATATCCTGAGAGGAGATCGATATGACCATCGACAAAGCTGTTCTTGCCTTTGCGGGCGTGATGGTTCTGCTGTCGGCAGCGCTCGCTTGGTGGGTTTCGCCCGCATGGCTGCTGCTGACGGCGTTCGTCGGGCTCAACCTGCTTCAATCCGCGTTCACAGGCTTCTGCCCAATCGCGAAGCTCTTCAGTCGGCTCGGCATCCAGCCTGGCGAGGCCTTTCGATGACTGCCCGGCACGCCGCGCCGGTTTGATCGAGATCACGGGACAAGGCGTTCCAGACGGCCATTGGTTTCGAGCCGGGTTCGAAGGAGCCATGACAATGCGAATTTCCGCTAGTCTCCTCGTCATCATAACGATTTTCGCCGTTGAGGTTGGCCGCAGTTCTGCTGCGGAATTCATCGTCCGCCCGATGGAGATCATTGACCGCAAGGCGGTCTTTGGACGCGTTGAGAGCCGCAATGTGACATCGGCGCGGGCCCGCATCAGCGGAACCGTGATCAGGCGTGACATTGATGAGGGCTCGACCGTACGGGATGGGCAGACGGTGGCGATCGTTGCTGACCAGAAGCTCGCCTTGCAACTCGAGGCGGCCGATGCCCGTATCCAGTCACTGGACGTCGAGCTCGCCAACGCCCGAACCGAGCTGGATCGGGCGTTGGGTCTTGCCGCGCGAGGCATCACGACGCAGCAGCGCGTTGATCAGTTGCGGACGCAGCGGGACGTCCTTGTCAGTCAGATCAATGTCGCACGCAGCGAGCGCGCCGTCATCGTTCAGCAGGCGAGCGAGGGTGCAGTCCTGGCTCCGCGCAGCGGACGGGTCCTATCGGTCCCTGTCACAGTCGGCTCAGTGGTTATGACGGGCGAGACGATCGCCCGCATTGCCGCCGGCGGTTACTTCCTGCGGCTTGCGCTGCCGGAACGACATGCGATCACTATCCGTGAGGGCGAGGCCGTCGAGGTCGGAATGCGCCAGGCGGCGCGCAGCGCCGATGAGAACGGCAAGCGGAGTGCGCGCGCAACACGGACAGGGCGCCTGGCGAAGGTCTATCCGGAACTTGAGGGCGGGCGCGTGATCGCCGATGTCGAGGTCGAGGGGCTTGGCGACTTCTTCGTGGGCGAGCGCACTCAGGTCTGGATTCCGATCGAACAGCGGAAAGCGATTGTCGTTCCGCCCGAAGCAATCACGCTTCGCAACGGGCTCGACATGGTAAGGATATTGACCGCGACCGGCCCGATGGATGTCGTGGTGATCATCGCTGGCGCGGCGGACGGACCAGAAGGACGGGGGATCGAAGTTCTATCCGGCCTGAAGGAGGGTGATCGGGTGCTGACCCCATGACGCCCGGTAGCGGCTCCCGAGAGAACGACGCGCATCGTCTCGGTATTGCGGGGGCCTTGACCCGCTTCTTCATCAACTCGCCGCTGACGCCGCTCCTCCTGATTGCTTCCTTCGCCTTTGGTCTGATCGCGTTGATCACCCTGCCAAGGGAAGAGGAACCGCAGATCTCAGTCCCGATGGTCGACATTCACGTCCGGGCGGATGGCCTGAAGGCCGAGGACGCCGTGAAGCTCGTCAGTGAGCCTCTTGAGACAATCGTCAAGAGTATTCCCGGCGTCGAACATGTCTATTCACAGACCCGGGACGAGGGTGCCGTTGTGACCGCCCGCTTTCTGGTCGGCACCAGCGCCGATGCGGCAATTCTCAGGGTTCACGAGAAAATCCGCGCCAATCTCGACCGGATTCCGGTGGGGGTTCCTGAGCCACTGATCGTCGGCCGAGGCATTGACGATGTCGCCATCGTGGTGGTGACGCTGACGCCGAAGCCCGCACAAGCCGATCGGTGGAGCGCGAACGACCTGACGCGCGTCGTCCGCGAACTCAGAATCGAGATCGCCAAGCTCGACGATGTCGGCCTGACCTACCTCGTCGGTGAGCAGCCCGAGGAGTTGCGCATTGCGCCAGATCCTGAAAAGCTTGCGCTCTATGGCGTTACCCTCCAGCAGCTCGCTGCGAAGGTCGAGGGCGCTAACCGTTCATTCCAGGCTGGGCAGGTCAGGGCTGCGGAGCGCCAGTCGCCGCTGGTTGCCGGTCAGACATTGCAAAGCATCAGCGATATCGGCAACCTACTAATTGCGGCGCGCGACGGTCGACCAGTTTATGTTCGGGACCTCGCAACGATCGGGCTTGAAGCGGAGCCAAAGGAGACGCGCGTCAACACCTATGTCCGAGGCGCTGCGGGCCTTTTGCGCAGTCCGTCTGTTTCGCTCGCCGTCGCAAAGCGGGCGGGTGCCAATGCGGTCACCATTGCGGAACGCATCATGCAGGGGATCGAGCGTTCCAGGGAGAGCATCGTCCCTTCGTCGCTCGATGTGCTGATTACACGGAACTACGGCGAGACCGCCAATGAGAAAGCCAATGAGCTCCTGCTGCATCTTGGCCTTGCGACCGTCTCGATCGTGCTCCTCGTCGCGCTCGCCATCGGCTGGCGCGAGGCGGTTGCCGTAGCGGTCGTGATCCCGACAACCATTCTCCTGACGCTCTTTGCGGCGCGGCTCATGGGCTACACGTTGAACCGCGTCAGCCTTTTTGCGCTGATCTTCTCGATCGGTATCCTCGTAGACGACGCGATCGTGGTCATCGAGAACATCGCGCGACATTGGGCCATGCGCGACGGCCGCACCCGGATGCAGGCGGCCGTGGATGCCGTCACTGAAGTCGGCAATCCGACAATCATCGCGACTCTGACCGTTGTTGCCGCGCTGCTGCCGATGCTTTTCGTGTCGGGATTGATGGGGCCCTATATGGCGCCTATTCCGGCAAATGCGTCGGCTGCGATGATGTTCTCCTTCTTCGTCGCCGTGATACTCACGCCGTGGCTGATGCTGAAAGTCGCGGGATCCGCCGATGGCTCGCATCACAGCGATGCGCATGGCGTGTCAGACGGAGGCCGGCTGGGCCGCTTCTACGTCCGCCTTGTGTCGCCGATCCTTCAATCGAGAACCCGCGCCTGGACCTTCCTGATGGTCGTGGGCCTTGCAACGATTGGCTCTCTGGCGCTGGTTTACACAAAGCACGTGACGGTGAAGCTGCTGCCGTTCGACAACAAGCCGGAGCTTCAGGTTGTCGTCGATCTGCCGGAAGGCTCATCCATCGAGATGACCGACCGCGTGTTGCAGGAAGCCGCCCGCCGGCTGGCTACCTTGCCGGAGATCGTGTCGATCCAGAGCCATGCCGGTACTGCTGCACCGTTCAACTTCAACGGACTTGTCCGCCACTCCTATCTCAGATCCTCGCCAGAGATGGGTGACCTTCAGGTCAATCTCTCACCCGCCGGCCAACGCTCGCGCACCAGCCACGAGATTGCCATCGAACTCAGAAAGTTGCTCAAGCCGCTCGAAAGGCCCGCCGGAACCAGCATCAAGATTGTCGAGCCGCCGCCGGGGCCGCCGGTCATAGCGACCCTGCTGGCGGAGATCTACGGCCCGGATGCTGAGACGCGGCGCGCCGTCGCCGCGAAGGTGAGACAAGCTTTCGAGAGCGTGCCCTTCGTCGTCGATGTCGATGACAGCTTCGGTGGTCAGGCTCTGCGGGTTCGTATTGCGATTGATCAGGACAATCTTGAGTCCCATCGCGTCGAAGAGGGCGACGTCTATGACACGCTCCGGATCCTCTATGCCGGCAAGACCGTCGGCTATTCCCACAAGGGGGGAGGGCGGCAGCCTATCCCTATCCGCCTCGCTCTCACGAAGGGGCAACAGGTCGTCGGGACTGCGATCCTCACCACGCCCATCCCCGCGAACCTCCTGCCTGGCGACCGGACTGTGGTCGAGCTTGGGGATGTCGTGCATGCGACCCGTGAGCCAGCATCTTTTCCAGTCTTCCGACACAATGGCAAACCTGCAGAAATGGTCACTGGGGAGCTCGCGGGCGCATATGAAGCGCCGGTCTATGGCATGATTGAGGTAGGCAAGGCGCTTGACCGGATGGATTGGGGTTCACTTCCCAAGCCCGTCATCGCGCTTCACGGCCAGCCCGCCGACGAGAGCCACTCGACCCTGCTCTGGGATGGCGAGTGGGAGGTGACCTGGGTGACGTTCCGCGACATGGGAGGCGCGTTCCTGGTCGCCATCCTCGGTATCTATGTCCTGATAGTTGCGCAATTCGGCTCGTTCAAACTGCCATTGGTGATCCTCACACCGATCCCGTTGACCTTCATCGGCATCATGCTTGGGCACTGGCTGTTCGCCGCGCCCTTTTCCGCGACGTCGATGATCGGCTTCATAGCGCTCGCCGGCATTATCGTGCGGAACTCTATCCTGCTCGTCGACTTCGTGCGGCATACCCATACCAAGGGACGAGCGCTGCGCGACGTGCTGCTGGAGGCGGGCGCCATCCGCTTCAAGCCTATTGTCTTGACGGCGCTCGCCGCCATGATCGGCGCGGCTGTCATCCTCTTCGATCCGATCTTTCAGGGTCTTGCAATCTCGCTGCTGTTCGGTCTGGCTTCCTCCACGGCGCTCACCGTAATCGTCATCCCGGCGATATACATCGCGCTGAAAGGGGAGCCATCGCAAAGCGGAGAGGCGCGTCCGTCCTGACATGCAGGTTAGACCGGGTCTCGAGCGCAACGCCGCAACGCTTCCTGCAATACTGGAGAATTTCCGACAGATGCGATGAACGCCGGATCCTGATTGAGTAAGCTCAACGATCAGAGGCACGAAAGCCCTAACATGAGCTGAGGTGCGCCGCACTCCCTGCAGTCACTCAATTGACAAGGGCCGCGGCAGGCGGGGTGTTTGGGGCGCAAGCGCCCACTTCACGAAAGCGGAGCTCGCATCATGAAGACATTTCTTCTCGCAATCGTCATCGCCGGCGCGCTTGCCGGCTGCAATGCCTACAATCCGCGGGATCGCGCCATGGCCGGCGGCCTGATCGGCGCTGGCACTGGAGCCGTCATCGGCGGGGTCGCGACAGGCAGGGCGGGGGGCGCGGTGGCCGGCGGGATCATTGGCGGTGCCGGCGGAGCGATTATCGGCGCGGCGACGACGCCAAGGCGATACAGTCGCGTTCGATGGTGCCGCGGATACGACAGGTATGGATATCCTGTCGGCTATCGCTGTTGAGATTCGGCGTGGTCGCGAATTTGGCTGTTCATCGTGCGTGGGCGGGCATTGCGACGGTGCCGTAGAAGATCGGATTTTCCGGCCAGAGCCGTCTCGTCTTTTTGTCGAAAAGTGGAGCGGCGAGCCGGATCGCCTTTCTAGCACGTGAATGTTGTCTTCGATCGGCCAGCTTCCACAGCCGGTCGGAATCCATCCCGTCGCTGCGTTCACAGATGGCATCCTTAAGCATTTCGAGGTCCTGGATGGCCCCCAGCGAGCGCCTCAGCGCTTCCAGTTCATCCACGCGCTCGCTCGCCCCAGGCAGGAGCAATTCAAGCTCGTAGCGGTGATCGATCACCGCGCGTCGGAAGCGATGCAGGCCGTCGGTATCCTCGGCGTTCGCCTCATTGGGCATGCGCCTGCGCGCGCGGCGATAGTCGCGATGAAATTTATCCACGATCTCCTGATCCTCAGCGCAGCCGCGAGGAAGCCTCGCCGCGAGCCGCGCCGCCTTTCTGAGAATGGCGGCTTGCCTGTCGATGCCACGGCCAAGCAATGACTGACCGCTTCTTTGACTGAACCAGGAACGCCACTTCCCGATGAGCTGGATATCGGAAGCGCGCCGCTGCGGTTTCCGTCCTGGCTTCAGATCGTCTAGCGCCTCGGCCATGGCCAGAATGTCGCGCACTTGGCCAAGCTCATTGCGAACCGCATTGATGCTTCGTTCGAGCCGGCGCGCTGGTTTGCGGGCGGCGTCGGGCGCGAGTCGCAGCAACGCGCTGTTCCGCTTCAATCCGCTCCGTACCGTTTTGATACGCTGCGCGATGGGAATGTCACGCGCCTCCAGGAGATCAGCCGCTTCAACGAACTCCTTCACCAAGGACCCGCGC
>JBOFUS010000477.1:0-3277 GCA_051652685.1 Beijerinckiaceae bacterium | reverse complement strand
ATCTGTCTTGTGTTGGGGGGCCGGCGGCATCACGAACAGAACTTTCAGCTCCGTGGCGCATCTTCGGCGCTGGCGGTTCTCGGCACGCTTGCGGTGCTGGCGCTGATCCTGCCCACACATACGGTTGCAGTTGCCGGTCCGTCCTATTCGGCGGCGCAGCTGCTTGTCGTCGGGGCTGCGTCGCTTGCGCTCTACGGGGTCTTCGTTTTTGTCCAGACCATACGACACCGGGATTACTTCCTTGATGCGCCCGGCGATCATGACGGCGAAGCGGAACCCCACGAGAAGCCAAGCGACAAGGTGGCGCTGTCGAGCCTCGTGCTGCTGCTGGTCTCGCTGACGGCGGTGGTGTTGCTGGCGAAAATCCTCTCTTATCCGCTCGACAAGGGCATCGCCGCCGCCGGTCTTCCGCAGGCGTTCGTCGGTGTCGTCATCGCGGCGATTGTGCTGCTGCCCGAAAGCGTGGCGGCCGCGAATTCCGCTGTGAAGAACCGCTTGCAGAACAGCATCAACCTGGCGCTCGGGTCCGCTATCGCCAGCATTGGCCTGACCATCCCGGTCGTGGCAGTGGTGTCGATGATGATTGACCAGCGGCTTGTCCTCGGCATATCGCCGGCAAACGCGGTGTTGCTTGTGCTGACACTGTTTGTGAGCACGCTGACGCTCGGCACCGGCCGCACCACGGTGCTTCAGGGCGCGATCCACCTCGTGATCTTCGTTGTCTTCCTGCTGGTTTCAGCAATCCCCTGAGGCGGTTTCAGGACCGGTCTGTCACGTTGCTTCCGCGCGGCACATCGATGCGGCCCGGTGCCAGCAACTGAAGCCCGCCTACAGAGGACTGCAAGGTCTGGATCCTGAAATAGCCGGCTGCGGCCATGACGGGGGAGGGGGCCGAGATGATGCGCACCCCTTCGCAGGAGCCCGTCCAGTCCACGTGGCGGTGCCCATGCATCACCACGATGCGTTCGCGGTGCCGTTTGAGCTGCCGGACCACCCAGGCGCCGTTGATCAGTGCCGTGCCGATGCGGATCGAAAGCGAGCCCGATGCTCTCGGATACTCGACGAGATGATGGTGGATGGCGATGATCCAGACAGCTTGGGGATAGGCGCGCATCGCGATCTCGATGCCGAGCGCCTCACGGGCGCGCAGGACTCCGAGCGCATTCGTGAAGGAGAAGTGCACGTCCGCGTTGGTGTCGATAAGGATCAGGCCGAGACCATCGGGAGTGGCCGGAGGCACAATCTGCGGGAAGCTCTCGTCCCATATCCTGTCGAGGGTCAGCGCGCCGTTGACGGAGCCTGATTCCGCGAAATCCGCGATCATCCGCCGGAAGGGCGAAAGCCGCTCGGTCAGACTGCCGCCAAGGCGCTGGTTCGGCAGATCGACGACGCGTGCGCGGCTGCCCTGTTGCCGCTCCATCGCCGACAGCATGCGCATCCGCCTGAGCCGCTTGCCGGCAGCCCAGGGCAGTTCCAGCCGTGCCGGGTTGGCGCGGTCGATGATGTTGAGATCATGGTTGCCGGGGATGATCGAGGTCATCGCGGCTATATCCGGATAGCGCGCGAGGATGTCGAAGAAGGCCGCCCATTCGGACGATCGGCCAGCGTCGGTCATGTCACCGGTGATCAGGACGAGATCGAGCGGCTCCCGCCTGTGCGCCTCTGCAAGCGCGGCAAGGCACTCCGCGAGGCGGCCATTGCCCCGGGGGCCGCCGCGACCGCTCTCGATCCGGTAGCCGAACTCCTCGCCGACGGCGTGCAGATCAGACAGATGCGCGATGCGCCAGCGTTTCGCGCCGTCGACGGGCCTGTCGAAGCCCGGCAGATCGCGCGCTGTGTCCATGGTGCCGTCGGCGACCGCCCAGATGAGGCAGGCGGCCGCCGCATAGGCGCTGCTGAGCACGATGGAGTTGGCGAGGGCCGGGACGACGAGGCGGCTGGGCCGCACAAGATCGATCGCAGACCCCGACCAGCGCGTCAGCGGCCAGGCCACCCAGATCACCGCAAGGCCGACCACGACAGCGACCGTGCCGGCACCGAAAGCCGCGAGCTTGTCGCGGCGGATGCGCGCGTCCTCCCGCGAGAGTGTAGGATCGTCCATGCGGATGGCATGCCGGATCGCCTCCCGGCACAGCATGTAGCCGGGCTGCACGAGAATGGCGTTCAGTGCCCAGAAGTTCGTCTCCAGTACGCCAAAGGCCGGTCGCCAGAGATACCACGCAAACACCATCAGGCCGGTTGCGGCCGCAATCGAGCCGACGCTGGTTGCGGCCCGGACCTGCGCCGACATCGTCGATAGCCAGGCGCTGACCACGAGCGGCGCAAAGCCGAGGATGATGTTCGGCAGGACCACGAGAAGCAGAAAGACGAACAGCGCCTTGACGATGCTGATCTCGGCCAGAAAACCGCCGGCCAGTGCTGTCAGCGTGCGCGCCTTCGGGCTCGAACGATCATCCTCTGCATCGCCGTTTCGCGGGTCTAAAATCATGATCAAATGATCCTGCCGCAGCAGCGCTTCCTGCGCCAGCGGCGCAAGGTCACGGCGGGGGTGCTGTCGGTTTGGGCACGACCCTGATCTCGTTCTCGCGGAAGGCCTTCTGCACGGCGGCGAGGATGGCCTTGCGCGCGGCGAACTGGCGGCCGGCCATCGCCTTGAACTTGCCGCCGATCACCAGCGTGCCGTCCTCGACCGCGCGGATGCCCTGACTCTTGAACGGCTCGATCAGATCCGCCGCGATCTCGGGATCGGCCATCAGATCCTGCCCGATCTGCTTGAAAAGCTTGCGCACCTTCTCGACATCCGTATCGAAGGCGACACGGAAGGCCATCTTCTCGATCACCCAGTCGCGGGAGTAATTCTGTACCTTGCCGATCTGCCCGTAGGGGATGGTGGCGAGCGAGCCGCGCGGATGGCGCACGGAAAGCGAACGGATGGAAATCTTCTCCACGCTGCCTTTGGCACCCGAAATCTCGATATACTCGCCCAGCCGGAACGCATCGTCGATAAGGAAGAACAACCCTGACACGATGTCCTTGACGAGCGTCTGCGAACCAAAACCGATGGCGAGGCCGAAGACGGAAAGGCCCGTGACAAGCGGCCAGACGTTGACGCCCATTGCCAGCAGCGCCGTGAGGCCCGCCAGCGCCAGCAGCACCACCTTGAAGCTTGCCGCGACCAGCGGGAGCAACGTGCTCAGCCGGGAGAGGGGTGCAGCATCATGGTCGTCACCGCTACGGCCGAGGGCGGCGAGATCATCGGCCAGTACGCGGTCTGTCG
>JBOFUS010000476.1:0-4168 GCA_051652685.1 Beijerinckiaceae bacterium | reverse complement strand
TCGAGGTGGTGGCAGAGGGCGCGCCCGCCGGCTGGGGTGCGCCGATCTACGGCAAGCTCGACGCGGACATTGCCGCCGCGCTCATGTCGATCAACGCCGTCAAGGGCGTCGAGATCGGCGCGGGCATGGAGGCCGCCACGCTGCGCGGCGAGGAAAACGCCGACGAGATGCGGCTGGGCCCCGACGGCGCGCCGCGCTTCTCCAACAACCACGCCGGCGGCATCCTGGGCGGCATCTCGACCGGCCAGCCCATCGTGGCGCGCTTCGCCGTGAAACCCACCTCATCCATCCTCACGCCCCGCAGCACCATCGACCGTTTTGGCGCGGAGACGGAGGTCCTGACCAAGGGCCGGCATGATCCCTGTGTTGGCATCCGAGCCGTGCCGGTGGCCGAGGCGATGATGGCTGTTGTGCTGGCAGATCATTTTTTAAGGCATCGGGGACAGATGGGGGGGTAGGGGTAGGTTGCGAAGAGAATGTCAGACCGCGATCTGTTTCGACATTTGGCATCACGTCACGGCAACTCATTATCCGGCCCGGCAGACCGGGGCCGAAGCTGGGGCCGGGCGGGGCGTTTGAATTACGTGAATTACGTAAATGGTGATCATGTCACCGCAACTCCGTCACTCAACCACGCCGTCCGAAGACCAGCAACAGTTCGTTGGGGCCTGTCCACCCTACAGGGGTCTGGAACGGCGACATTGCGGCTTCCATCTGCGTCCAGGCTGTGGCGCGCAACGGAGTGTCAAGACGCTCGATCAGCATGCGGATCGGCCCGGCGGCATCCTTCAGGAACTGGATGTAATGTTCTGCGGATGGCAGTCGCATCGGCGCGGAGAGCCTGGCGGTCGTCACGTCGCGAAATCCGGCGCGCGCGAACAGGTCATGCAGAACGCCCGCCCTGCCAAGGCTCAAAAGGCCACCCGGCCGATCTGGGTCAAAAGGCGGTGCCCCGGCAAGTGCGGCTGCTGTCTCGAACGCCGTGACAATGCACGGATTGCTATCCGCGCTGGAGAACACCAGCACGGCGCAATGGCCCTCAGGCTTGAGGGCAGCGTGCATGCGCTGCAAGCCCTGCAAGGGATCGGCATGGAACATCAGCCCAAGGCGACAGACCACGGCGTCGAAGCGGTTCACCATGTCGAGCGTCTCGCCATTGGCCACCAAGAAACCGGCATTGGTGACGCCAGCCTCGCCAAGCGCCGAGCGGGCCAGCTCGATGCAGCGCGGGGAGAGATCGGTCGCGAGCACATGGCCGTGCGGACCAACGCGGCGGGCAATGTCCAGCGTCTGATCGCCGGCACCTGCCGCCACGTCGAGGACATGCTGTCCATCGCCGATTCTGGCTGCATCGAGCATGACGGATGTGGCGGTGGCCAGCCAAGAGCGGATCAACCCGTGGTGCGCGAGCCACCCGTCTGCCGCCGCGTCCCATATGCCGCGCATGGCAACCGCATGGGTGCCGCCGTCTGTGGCTCCGGCAGGGTTGATCATGGCTCATCTCCAGACACAGGGTTTGATCAAGCGCGAGTGGGCGATACGGCGGTCTACTCCAGCGTAATCTTCGTGCGCTCCAGCATGTCCTTCGCTTTGGCGATGTCGTCTGCGATGAATCTGGCGAGGTCGGCCTGAGAGCCCGCGCGCGGCGTGAAGCCCATGGCGGCAAGCTGGCTGCTGACCTCCGCGCTTGCCATGATGCCCGAGACTTTCTGGTGCAGCCTGTCGATGACGGCCTGCGGGGTGCCTTGCGGAACCACCAGCGCATTCCAGAAGCCGACATCATGGTTGCTGATACCGACTTCGGCGAGCGTCGGGACATCCGGGAACATCGGATGGCGGCGCGTGGCAGCGACAGCCAGCATGCGCAACTTGCCGTCCTTGGCCGCGCTCGCGACCACGGGCAAAGTGAGGTGAACGATATGGGTATGGCCGCCGATCGTGGCGTTGATGGCGGGCGGGCCGCCTTGATGGGGAACATGCGTGACCTCGAGCCCCAGCGTGTTGCGGAACAGGCTTTCAGCCGCCAGATGCGGCGTCGATGCAAAGCCGGGGCTGGCATAGGCGTACTTGCCGGGGTTTGCCTTCAGCAACGCCACTAGTTCCGGCATGGTGCTGGCTGGCAAGGCCGGGTAAACCGAGATCGTCTCGGGCGCCTCGATCAGAAAGGCAACGGGAGCAAAGCTCGTCCGGATATCATAGGGCGTCCTGCTGGCACCGGCGGCGTGCAGCGTCGCATTGGCGTTGGCGACAAGCAGCGTGCATCCATCCGCCGCCGCGCGGGCGACAGCTGCAGTGCCGATCTTGCCGCTGGCACCCGGGATGTTCTCGACCATGGCCGCTTCGCCGGACGCGCCAAACCTTTGCGCAAGGATGCGCGCGATCACATCGTCCGGCGAACCCGGAGGGAAGGCCACGACGATCTTCAGCGGGCCGGGACAGCTCTGCGCTTGCGCCGGTATCGGCAGTGATGGGATGAGTGCGAGCGCCAGAAAGGTGCCGGCAACAACACGCGGTATGGTTTTCATGGCTCGCTCCTCTTCGTGACTGGTGGTGCGCCCTGGCCCCGGCACTGGATGTCTGAAGCCAGGAAGACGCGTTGATCGTAACGGGAAGGTACACCCCCGGGCAGTCGCTCGGCAGGCGCAAGCTTGCGTGACCGCTAGTCATAAGTGCATAATCCCGCGATGTTCATCTGGGATGATGTCAGGTATTTTCTCGCCGTCGCGCGGCACGGGAGCACGCTGGCGGCCGGCAAGGCGTTGAGTGCCAGCCAGTCCACTGTGCACCGCCGCGTCGCAGTGCTCGAGCAGGCCATCGGCCGTGATCTCGTCACGCGGAGCCCGGCTGGATATCGTCTGACGGCCTTCGGCGAGGAGATGCTGCCCTATGCCGAGGATCTCGAGCGGGCCGCCATTGCCCTCAGCGAGCGCAAGGCCGCGCTCGACCGCGTTGGGATCGGCGTCATCAGGGTGACCTGCCCGGAACCCGTGATGGTGCGCATCATCAAGTCGAGCCTGCTGGAGCGGTTCTATGCGCGCCATCCCGGATTGCGCGTAGAGTTCGTGATGAGCGACAAGTACGTCGACCTTGCCAGGGGCGAGGCGGATGTCGCGCTCCGGTCCGGCGATACGGACGACGCGGTTCTCGTCGGCCGCAAGATCGCGGACTCAATCTGGTCGGTCTATGCAAGCCGAACCTACATCGAGAACCACGGCAGGCCAGAGACCCTCGCGGACCTGAACCGACACGCGGTGGTCGGCTTTGAAGGCGTGATGGCGACCAACCGCGCAGCGATTTGGCTTGCCGAGATAGCACCGACCGCAACGATTGCAGTGCGCGTGAGTAGCGTGTTCGGGCTGGTTTCCGCCGCAAAAGCGGGCGCTGCGGTCGTGCCCATGCCGATCCCTCTGGGTGACTCAGAGCCCGACCTCGTGCGCATCTTCGACCAGGTGCCAGAGCTGACGCGCAGTTGGCGCATCCTCGCGCACCCCGACGCCCGCAAGACGCCAGCGGTCTCGGCCTTTTTCGCCTTCATCGCAGATGAAACGGCAGCCCTGCGGCCGATCCTTACGGGGTAGGGGCTGGAGTTGCGCGGTTATGGTGGTGTTACGGGGTGCAGTCCAATACCAAATGTAAAAACTCTGAGTTTGCGCAACGTGGAACCATTTACATTGGTTTACCCCACTCTCCCCCTCACGTTGGCCTATGTCTTCGCCGCGCACCGCCCACACCAATCCATTAACCACCCTTCTTGAGCTTCGTTTCAGAAGATCGCGGTAACTTCCTGAACAAAGCAACTTTTGCTCAGGAAAGACCGCAATGACCTCCTTCACAGCCGCATCCCGCATGAACCTCGTGGCCCTCGCTTTCGCTGCGGCTCTGGCCCTTCCCACCCCCGCCCTCGCCCAATCGTCCAGCCTGCTCAGCGGCCGCAACATCGGTGCTGTTGGTGGAGCGGTGGCTGGTGGCGTGGCTGGCAAGCAGATTGTCGGCAAGAAGAACCGGACACTGGGCATCGCGGCTGGTGCTGTTGGCGGCGGCGTGCTGGGGGCTGTCGCCGGCAACATGTATGACAAGAGCCAGAAGCCGAAGGCGGCCAAGGATCCGCTGACCACCGGCAGTGTCGGCAAGTCGAACCTGCTCTCCGGCCAGAACGTCGGCATCGCTG
>JBOFUS010000475.1:0-1022 GCA_051652685.1 Beijerinckiaceae bacterium | reverse complement strand
TGAAGATGCCCTTGCCCTGGTATTCGTGGATGTTCATGGGGTGAGGTCCCGATCAGTTGGAAAAGGTCAGTGCATGGGTCGGATGGTAAAGCCAGCCACGAAAGCCGCTTTGTGTGTCAGTTGTTGAGGGTCGGATTGACGCTCTTGCAGGCCTCGACGAGGCCCTTCACCGAGGCGACAGACTTCGCCATCATCTCCTGCTCGGCAGTGTTTAGGTGGACCTTGACGACGCGCTCCACGCCGTCCGCCCCGATCACCACCGGCACGCCGATGAACAGGCCATTGGCTTCCGCGCCATATTCATCCTGCAGGAACGAGGCGCATGGCAGCACGCGCTTCTGATCCTTCAGATAGCTTTCCGCCATCGCAATCGCGGAGGCCGCCGGCGCATAGAAGGCCGAGCCGGTCTTCAGCAGGTTCACGATCTCGCCGCCGCCCTTGCGGGTGCGCTCGACGATCTGGTCAACCTTCTCCTGCGTGATCCAGCCCATGGCGATAAGATCGGGCAACGGCACCCCGCCCACCGTGGAGTAGCGCACCAGCGGCACCATGTCGTCGCCATGGCCGCCGAGCACGAAGGTCGAGATGTCCTTGACCGACACCTGCATTGCTTCCTCAAGGAAATAGGCAAAGCGTGCGCTGTCCAGCACGCCGGCCATGCCGACGATCTTGTTGTGCGCGATGCCGGAGAACTTCTGCAGCGCCCAGACCATGGCATCCAGCGGGTTGGTGATGCAGATCACGAAGGCATCGGGCGCATATTGGCGAATGCCTGCGCCCACGGCTTCCATGACCTTGAGATTGATGCCGATCAGGTCATCGCGGCTCATGCCCGGCTTGCGCGGTACGCCGGCCGTGACGATCACGACGTCTGCGCCCGCAATGTCCTTGTAGTCATTGGTGCCGTGATAAAGCGCATCATAGCCATCGATTGCAGAGGCTTCCACAAGATCGAGGCTCTTGCCCTGCGGGATGCCCTCGGCGATGTCGAAGAGGACGATGTCGCCCAGTTCCTTCATGCC
>JBOFUS010000474.1:0-3389 GCA_051652685.1 Beijerinckiaceae bacterium | reverse complement strand
TGATTTTCCTGGTGTTCGGCTTCAGGAAAAGCCGCGATCCCAAGCCTGATTCCAGCGCGTTCTCGCCCGGCGGGGCACCGCTCTATGACTGGATCGCGGCCGGTGCGGCGGCGGTCGCGGCGCTCTATATTCCCTACATCTTCCATGATCTCGCCTTCCGCGTCGGCAATCCGGGGACGGTCGATGTGATCATGGGAAGCATACTTGTTGTTCTGCTGATCGAGGCGACGCGGCGCGCCATCGGCTGGGGTCTGCCGATCATCGCGCTGTGCTGCATGGCCTATGCGCTCTATGGCCCGTGGTTTCCTGGCATTTTCAAACATCCCGGCGCCAGCTGGTCGAACCTGATCAACCACCTCTATCTCACCAGCCAGGGCGTCTACGGCGTGGCGCTTGGTGTGGTCGCGACCTACGTGTTTCATTTCGTGCTTTTCGGCGTGCTCGCCACCCGCGTCGGCCTCGGACGACTGTTCCTCGGTGTGGCGGCGGCGGTGGCTGGGCGCTTCGCCGGCGGTCCGGCCAAGATCTCGATCTTCGGTTCGGCCCTCTTCGGCATGATCTCCGGTTCGTCGGTCGCCAACACCGTAACCGTCGGCTCGCTGACCATCCCCATGATGATCCGGCTTGGCTACCAGCGCCATTTCGCGGCGGCCGTTGAATCCACCGCCGCGACCGGCGGCCAGATCACGCCGCCCATCATGGGTGCGGCGGCCTTCCTGATGGTTGAATTCCTGAACCTGCCTTACTCGACCATCGTGCTGGCGGCGATTATCCCCGCCTTCATGCACTTCTTCGGCGTGCTGATGCAGGTGCATTTCGAGGCAAAGCGCGAGGGCATGCGTGGGCTGACTGACGCCGAGATCCCCAACCTGCGCGATGTTTTCCGCAAGGACTGGCCGTCCATCGCGCCGCTGGGCGTGCTGCTGACCGTGCTGTTCACCGGCTACACGCCGTATCTTGCGGCGTTCTGGGGCATCTTCGGCTGCATGCTCGTCGGGCTGTCGCGCTGGCCAGCGGCCACGGCGATGGCGCTGCTGATGATCATCGGCGTTGCCGCTCCCACCGAGCTGTTGCGCACGCCTGGCGTGAACCAGGTGCTGGGCGTCATTGCGCTGGCTGTCATGGCGCATGGCGTGCTCGTACGCGCCGAAGTCGGCCGCAAGCTTGCCCGCGACATGGCCGATGCCTTCATCATGGGTGCGAAGTACGCCATTGGTGTCGGCGCGGCGGCTGCGGCGGTGGGCATCATCGTGGGCGTGGTCACGCTCACGGGCGTCGGCTTCAAGATCAGCTGGATCGTCACCTCGCTCGCCGACAGCTGGGCGCAGACTGTCACCACCGCGCTGCCGTTCCTCGGCTTCGAGCTCAAGCCTGCGACGCTGTTCTTCACGCTGGTGCTGACGGCCATCGTCTGCATCCTGCTGGGCTGCGGCGTGCCGACGACTGCAACCTACATCATTATGGTCACAGTCGCGGCGCCTGCGCTCGGCCAGCTCGGCGTCACGCCGCTAGTCGCGCATTTCTTTGTCTTTTACTACGGCGTGCTTGCCGATGTGACGCCACCCGTCGCCATAGCCGCCTATGCAGGTGCCAGCATGGCGGGGGCTGACCCCTTCCGCACCGGCAACACGGCCTTCCGGCTGGCGTTGGGCAAGGTGCTTGTGCCCTTCGTTTTCGTGTTCTCGCCCTCGATGCTGATCAATGTGCCGGGCTTCACCTGGACGGAACTGATCGTTTCGACCACCTGCTGCATCGTGTCGATCACCTTCCTGTCGGCGGCGTTTGCCGGCTGGTTTATGGCACCCATGCGGGTCTGGGAACGTTGGGTCATCGGGATTGCGGCGTTACCGTTGATCGTCGCGCGGCCGACGAGCATTCTCGTGGGGTTGGCGATCGCCGCTCCGGTGCTGCTGCTGCAATGGCGGCGGCGGGTCGCTACGCCGGGATGATCGGGACGCCATAGAGACCGAACGCCGCGTCCGAGGTGAGGATGGTGGCGTTGCGGTTGAGCGCCTGTGCGATCAACATCCGGTCAAACGGATCGCGATGATGTGAGGGCAGACGTGCGGCGCGGATCACGTCAGCGAACGTTATCTCAACGATGGTGAGACTACCGGTGAATTCCGGCGCATCCCAGCCGAATCCGTCAAGCGCCAGCTTGCCGAGCGAACGCTTGATCTCGATCTCCCAGATGCTCGCGAGGCTCAGATGCAGCGGGCCACGGTGCATCGAAAGCGCAGCTTTCGCGCCTGGTGAGAGTCGCTCCGGCCTTGTAACGAGCCAGATCAAGGCATTGCTGTCTAGCAGCAGCATCAGGTCGGATCTTTTCCTTCGAAGAGATCGGCCAACTCGTTGCTCGGCAGCCACCAATCCGGATCAATCTCGACGATCTTGCCCGCGAACAGGCCTGCCAACGTCGCAAAGGCCGCTGGTGCATCCGCTTCTGGTTCAACGGGGACAAGCCGGACCGCCGGTTTGCCGCGCCGCGCGATGGTCACGGTCTCGCCACGCAGCGCCGCCTCGATCAGCTGCGAGAGGTTAGACTTCGCGTCGTGGACATTAAACTGGGGCATGCGGTTGTTCTAGCCAACTTAGCTAGAAAAGTCCATGGCGTGCTTCGCCGTGACAGTTCCGCCGGCGGCATTTGACGACAGCAGTCGCAAAATGATAGCTATCAAATGATAGCTATCAATGGACAGGAGGGCGCGATGACCAAGACGAAACCACGCGATACCGCCAAGCTGTTCATGCATGGCCGAAGCCAGGCCGTGCGCCTGCCCAAGGCGTTCCGCATGCCGGGCACGGAGGTGCGGGTGAGCAAGGTGGGCGAGACGATTGTACTGGAGCCTCTTCGCAAAGCGCAGACGCCGGAGGAGCGCGCCGCGTTCTGGGCAATGCTCCATGACATGGGGAGCGAGGATTTCATGGTCAATGGGCGAGAACAGCCGCCCATGCCAGACGATAACGACATTCCATCTTTCGATTGATGGTCCATCTTGATACCAACATTGTCATTGCACTGTTGACTGGCCGCAACTGGAAAGTGATCGAAATGTTCGACGCCAGCCTTCGGGCTGGAGAAACAGTTTCACTTTCGGTTCTGGTTGTTCATGAACTTTGGTTTGGTGTTGAAAACAGCCTGTTTCCGAGGCGTAATCAGGAACGTCTTGACATGTTTCTTGCTCAAGGGATCGGGATTGAGACATTTGACGCCAATGATGCCGCAGAAGCAGCCGATATACGCGCCTTCCTCAGACGTGCAGGAACACCTATTGGTCCCTACGACCTTCTGATCGCCGCGCAGGCGCGTCGCCGGAACGCCATGCTCATCACGGCAAACAGCCGCGAATTCGAGCGTGTGCCTGGCTTGAAGATCGAGAACTGGTCGT
>JBOFUS010000473.1:0-1551 GCA_051652685.1 Beijerinckiaceae bacterium | reverse complement strand
CGACGCTGAACCTGATCCGCGCCTTCGCGACCGGAGGCTACGCCAACCTCGACAACGCGCATCGCTGGATGCTCGGTTTCGTGAAGGACTCGCCCCAGAGCGGGCGATACCGTGAGCTGGCCGAGAAGATCACCGAGACCCTCGACTTCATGCGCGCCATCGGCATCGATCCGGAGGTGCATCCGGAGATGCGCATCACGGATTTCTACACCAGCCACGAGGCACTGCTGCTAGGCTACGAACAGGCGATGACGCGCGTTGATTCAACCAGCGGCGACAACTACGCGACGTCGGGCCACATGATCTGGATCGGCGACCGCACGCGCCAGCTGGACCACGCCCATGTCGAATACTTCCGGGGCATCAAGAACCCCATCGGCATGAAATGCGGTCCGAGCCTGAAGCCCGACGAGCTGCTGAAGCTGATCGATGTTCTGAACCCGGACAACGAGGCCGGGCGGCTGACGCTGATCTGCCGCTTCGGCCACGACAAAGTGTTCGAGAACCTGCCGGGCCTGGTGCGCGCCGTGAAGAGTGCCGGCCGGACGGTCATCTGGTCCTGCGACCCGATGCACGGCAACACCATCTCCTCCCCCAGCGGCTACAAGACACGGCCCTATGAGCGGATCATGTCCGAGATCCGGAACTTCTTCGCCGTTCATGAGACCGAAGGCACCTACGCTGGCGGCATGCATCTTGAAATGACCGGCAAGAACGTGACGGAGTGCACGGGCGGTGCCCGCGCCATCACCGACGGCGATCTCGCCGATCGCTATCACACCCATTGCGACCCGCGCCTCAACGCAGAGCAGGCGCTGGAAATCGCCTTCACGGTGGCGGATCTGCTGAAGCGCCAGCGTGCCGCACGGGGGCCGGTGCGAAGGGTGGAGGCGGCGGAGTAGCGACGTGTCGAGGCGGCGGCCAGCGATGGCCCGCCGCCCGTCTGCTATTCCCCCCTCAACATCCGCACGACGCCGGAAAAATCTTCGCCACCCTGCCCGCTGGCCGCCAGCAGAGCATAAATCTGCGCCGCCGCAGCACCCAACGGCGTCACCGCCCCGGCCGACATCGCGGCTTCCTGCGCAAGCTTCAGGTCCTTCAGCATCAGGTCGGCGGCAAAACCCGGCTTGTAGCTATTGTTGGCAGGCGAGGCCGGCACGGGGCCTGGCACTGGGCAGTAGGTGGTGAGCGACCAGCACTGGCCGGAAGACGTGGATGCTACGTCGAACAGCGCCTGGTGGGAAAGCCCCAGCTTTTCGGCCAGCACGAAGGCCTCGCTGACGCCGATCATGGAAATGCCGAGGATCATGTTGTTGCAGATCTTGGCCGCCTGGCCTGCGCCCCCGCCGCCGCAATGCACGATCTTGCGGCCCATTGCTTCGAGGATCGGCTTCGCGCGGGCGAAGGCATCCTCTGCGCCGCCGGCCATGAAGGTCAGCGTTCCGGCTTTCGCCCCGCCTGTGCCACCCGATACCGGCGCATCGAGCGAGAGCTGGCCTGCCCCGGCCGCCATGGCATGCACGGCCCGTGCGCTGTCCACATCGATGGTCG
>JBOFUS010000472.1:0-8423 GCA_051652685.1 Beijerinckiaceae bacterium | reverse complement strand
TTCGGCTCGGGCAGTTTCACCAGATCGATGCCGTCGAACTGGATCGCGCCGGATGTCACGCGCCCGCCAATCAGCGGCAGCAGGCCCATGACGCTCATGGCGGTCAGCGATTTGCCGGAGCCGGATTCTCCGACGACGCCGAGGATCTGACCCTTGTCGAGCGTGAAGGACACGCCGTCCAGTGGCGTGAGCGTGCCGATGGCGACGCGGATGCTGTCAACCTCGAGCAGCGCCATCTCAGCTGTCCCTCAGGCGGTTGCGGATATCGAGGGCCTCGATCACGGCATCGCCGAAGAGGTTGATGGCGATGACGGTGATGGCGATGGCCAGCCCCGGAAAGATGATGATCCACGGCGCGATGAAGATTTGCGCCGTGCCCGACGACATCATCGCCCCCCAGCTTGGCGTGGGCGGCTGCGCGCCAAGCCCGAAGAAGCCGAGCGTGGCTTCAAGGATAATGGCGTCCCCCGTCGCCAGCATGCCGGCCACGATCACCGGCGTCAGCGCGTTGGGCAGCAGATGGCGGAAGATGATGTGCGTGTGGCCGGCGCCGAGGTTCTTCGTCGCCTCCACATAGGTCTCGTTCTTGAGCGCCATCACCTGCGCGCGGGTCAGCCGCGTGAACTGGGCCAGATAGGCGATGGCAATGGCGATCATCGTCGAGTTCAGCCCCGGCCCAATGATGGCGATGAGGATGAGCGCGATCAGGATTTCCGGGAACGACCAGGTGAGATCGACCGCCGCCGTGACCACCCGGTCGAACATGCCGCCGAAATAGCCGGCTGCCGCGCCGATGCTCATGCCGACCGCGACCGAGATGCTGATAGCCGTGATGGCGACGCTCAGCGAGGTGCGCGCGCCGTAGATGATGCGCGACATGAGATCGCGGCCGAACTCGTCCGTGCCCATCCAGTGCGCAAGGGACGGGTCGAGGTTGGCGTTGCGCAGCGACTGGATATCATAGGCATAGGGCGCGATGAGCGGCGCGAAGACGGCGCAGACAATGACAACGAGCAGCACAATTGCCGAGATACCGCCGCGCGGATCACGCAGGATTTTGGAGAGCATGGCGGATTTCATGATCACGCCATCCTCTCGCGGACGCGCGGATCCATCATGGCCTGCACGAGGTCGCCGATGAGCGTGCCCAGCATGACCGCGATGGCGAGCATCAGCAGGCAGCCCTGCACCACCGGATAGTCGCGCTGGTTGAGCGAAGTAATCAGCAGCGATCCAAGACCGGGCCTTGCAAAGACATATTCGACCGTGACAGCGCCGCCCAGAATCCAGCCGATGCGCAGGCTGAGAATGGTCACCACCGGCAACAGCGCATGGCGCAGGATGTGCTGGAGCTGGATGCGCCATGCAGGCACCCCCTTGGCGTGGAGCATCATCACGAAATCCCGCCGCGCGATATCGAGCATGGCCACGCGGGTGACGCGGGCGACGAGCGCCACGCCGCCAAGGCCAATCGTCAGCACGGGCAGCACCAGCGCGCTCCATGTCCGCGCGCCCGACACCGGAAACCAGCCAAGCTGGACCGCGAAAAGCAGGATCATCAACAGGCCCAGCCAGAAGCTTGGTACTGTGGAACCCAGCAGGATCACGCCCATCACCGTACGGTCGACGATGCTGTCTTTCCAGATGGCCGCGACCGCCCCGGCCGCGATGCCGACAACGGTGGAGAAGATGAGCGCCAGCGTGCCGAGGATGAGACTGTGCGGCAGGTTCTGGGCGATCAGTGTTGCCACCGGCTGGCGCAGGATGATTGCCTCGCCCAGATCGCCGGTGACAAGTTTGCCCAGCCAGATGCCGTATTGCACGATCAGCGGCTTATCGAGGCCATACTTTGCCGTCAGCTCCGCCCGCTGCTCCGGCGTGGAGCCGACCTGGAGGATCGAATCCAGCGGATCGCCCGGAACCAGGTGGATGATCATGAAGATGATGATCGATACCACGAGGAACACAGGCAACAGCGCGGCCAGCCGCTTGAGCAGGAAGGCGAGCATCGCGGTTCAGCCTCTTGGCGTCGGCCTCACTTCTTCTCGATGTCGAGAATCGTCTGGCTCTGGAACCGCGTACCGCGCACCTTGGCCGGCAGGCTGAGGCGCGCGTCCGCATAGGCAAAGTTCTGAACCGGCTGGTAGATGGGCGCGAAGACGAACTGGCCGAGCAGGTGCTCATGGTAGGCGCGGAAGTTCACGACACGCTCATCCCAGGTGCGCGAGCCCTTCATCGCCTTCTCGTTCAGGGCTTCGGACGCCGGATCATTCCACATCGAATGGTTGGGATGGCCGACGCGCTTGCCGGCAAAGAACCAGTCGAGGATGTCGGCATTCGCCCATGAATAGACACGGACGGCGAGCTGGTGCTCGGTCTTCCGGCGGTACTGGGCGGTGATCGTCGCGGCATCGAAGATGGTGATGTCCGCGCCAATGCCGACGGCCTTGAGCTGCGCCTGCACCACTTCCGTGATGCGCTTGAACTCGGTTCCGTTCTGCGTCCAGAGCTTGACCTGAAGCCTGACGCCGCCCTTGGCGCGGATGCCGTCGGCACCCATGACCCAGCCGGCCTCGTCGAGCACCTTCTTCGAGCGTGCGGGATCATAGGAAATCATCAGTTTCGGATCGACCTTGGCTTCGGCCAGCCCGCTGATGAGGAAGGTGTTCGCCTCAGCGCCGACACCGCCGAAGAGGCTGGTAAGGATTTCCTTCTGGTTGATGGCGAAGGCTGTGGCTTCCCGCACCTTGATATCGGTAAAGGGCTCCACCGACGTGTTCATCGGGATGTAGTAGACCTCCGTGCCGGGCAACGTCACGACCTTGGTGGCGCGCTCGGCCGAGAGCCGTGGCAGGAAATCGGTCGGCACGCTCATCAGCAGATCGACGCCACCGGTCTTGAGTTCGAGGAAGGCTGTGGAATCATCCGGGATTTCGCGCAGCGTGATCTTCTTCAGCTTTGCCGGACCCTGGTTCGTCGAGAGCTTCGAGGCCGAGTTGTAGGCGTCGTTCCTCACCAGAACGGTCTGCTGGCCGACGGTGAAGCTCTCCATCTTGAACGGACCGGTGCCGATGGCGGCGGCGACGCCGAAGCGATCGCCCATCGCCTCAAAGGCCTTGGGCGAGGGAATGCCCATGAAGGCCGACGACATGTTGAACAGCATGTTCGGATCGGGGTTCTTCATCACGAACTTCACGGTCAGCGGATCGATGACCTCCACCTTGTCGATGGCGTCGGTCATGAAGGAATTCTCGGTGCCCTTGAACTTCGGCACCCACCAGACAATCGTCTCGGCGTTGAAGGGCTCGCCGTCGTGGAACTTGACGTTGGGGCGCAGCTTGAAGGTCCAGCTCATGCCGTCGGCAGCGGTTTCCCACGAGGTCGCGAGCTGGCCGTGGAAGCTCTGGTCGGCGTCCTGGATCACCATCCGGTCATAGATCAGGGTCGCTGCCTGGTTCAGCCGCGTGCCCTTGATGGGGTTGTAGCTGGGCACACCCACCTCGCGGGATGGCATCACGAAGGTGGCGTCCTGCGCCAACGCGGCGCCTGACAGAAGGGCGGCCGACAGAAGCGCCGATCCGGTAAGTAGCAGTGCCTTGGTGGTCGGGCGCATTGTCGTGGTCCTTGGTTGTTCGAGGGACAGGATGGGTGGTTCAGGCATCTCCGGAGGCGGGGCCGCCGGCATCGCCGACGTTTCCGGTAAAGAGGCTGTGCAGGCGGGCGATCTCGTTCATGCGGGTCTCGACCGTGGGGCCAAGCTCCAGGAACACGCTGTTGACGAGGAGGTTGGCGAGGCTCGCCATCTGGGCTGTGGAATCCCAGAACAGGTTGAACTCGGTCGGCACCACGAACATCTCGTCGGCCAGCTCCCGGCCCCAGTCGCAGAAGGCATCGGTCACGAGCGTGGTCGGAATGCCGGCCTTCTGCGCCTCGCGCGCCAGCACCATGGCGAGGCGCGAGTAGCGCCGGGCCTCGAAGATCACGAGCGTGGCCTGGCCGGTGGGTGCGGTCAGCATCTCGGCGAAGTTGCCCGCCGCGATGTCGAGAAGCTGCACCCGGTCGCGCAGGTACTGCAGTTGGTTGACGAAAATCTGTGCCATGCCACGTTCGGTCTGGAAACCGGCGGCGAAAACGGCGGGGCTGCTGGCCAGCCGCTTGACGACGCGTGCCCATTCGGGAGTCCGCGCGAGCTCGTACACTGCTACAAGTCCTGCGATCTCCATCTCAAGGCTCTTCGCCAGCTGGTCCTCGCCGCCGCGCGCCCGCTGCTGGAATTCAGCCAGCCGGTCGCTGATCAGCCAGGGCTTCTCGCCGATATCCTGCTTGAGGTGGTCCTTCAGGTCCTTGAAGCTCTGGTAGCCGATGGCGCGGCAGAAGCGCCCGACCGTCGGCTCACTGACGGACACCTTCTCGGCAACGCTCGCCGCCGTCTCGAAGGGCAACACGCCAATCTGCGCCAGCATAAAGCTCGCAATCGCCCGGTCGGCCCGCGATGCGCTCGCGAGACTTTCCGACAGACGTTCGCGAACCGACCCTTGCATGCGCTACCGCTCCCACTCCGGTCACGAATGAGTTATAAAACTTTCATCAAGTCAAATCATTTTTGTTTTCTTGCATCACGTCAGGAACTGGCGCTTGACTGGCAGTGTCTGGCAGCGGCACTCCGGCTGCGTTGTGAGCGGGCTTGTCGTGCAGTTTGACGTCGTCGTGATCGGAGCGGGCATCTCGGGGGCATCCGCCGCCTATGCGCTTGCCAGGGATTTCTCGGTGCTGCTGTTGGAGGCGGAAGCCCAACCCGGCTATCACAGCACAGGGCGGTCGGCGGCGCTGTTCACCCCCAACTACGGCAATGCGCTGGTGCGTGCGATCAACCGGGCGAGCGAGGCTTTCCTGCGCCAGCCGCCCGCGGGTTTTGCAACCCATCCGCTGCTGACGCCGCGCGGCGCGATCACTGTCGCAGGACCGGGCGAACAGGACAGATTGCAGGCCACGCTGTCGCTCTCGACGCCGGAGCACCCTGTGATGGCCATCTCTGCGGCGCAGGCACTCGCACTAGCGCCGGTCCTGCGTCCGGATCGCGTGGCAGCAGCGGCACACGAGCCCGGCGTGATGGACATGGATGTCGCCGCGCTGCATCAGGGCTATCTGCGCGGCTTCAGGCAGGCAGGTGGACAGCTTCTGTGCGGCACGGCCGTCAGCGGACTGTCGCGCACCGATGGCCTTTGGCGCGTCCGCGCTGGCGATATCGACATTACAACAACCTTCATTGTCAACGCCGCAGGCGCATGGGCCGACCGGATCGGTGCACTGGCCGGGGCCCTGCCGATCAGCCTCATGCCGAAGCGGCGCACGGCGATTGTCATCGACGCGCCGGAAGGCATGGTTGTCAGCCATATGCCATCCGTCGACTTCGCCGCATCGGACGCCTACCTCAAACCCGAAGGCGGTCGCGTCATGGCTTCACCGGGCGATCAGACGCCGGTGGAACCGCATGACGTGCAACCTGACGACTATGAGGTGGCGGTGCTGGTGGACTGGCTGGAGACTGAAACCGTCCTGAAGGTCCGTCGCCTGTCCAGCAGCTGGGCGGGCCTGCGCTCCTTTGTGGCGGATGAGGTCCCCGTCGCCGGGTTTGACCAGCAAGCCGAAAACTTCCTCTGGCTGGCTGGCCAGGGCGGCTACGGCATCATGATGGCGCCTGCTTTGGCAGAAGCCGCCACCTGCCTGATCCGCGAAGGCGATACATCGCCGGCATTGCGTGAGGCAGGCATTGATTCAACCGCGCTGTCGCCGCAACGGCTCGCGGGCTCGCCAGCAACGGGCAGTGCAAGGACGCTGCTGACGGGTTCAGCTCCAGCCGGCGCATGAGACGATTGGATTTGACGGCTCTCCCAGACTTTGGTGAGTTAGGAACCGGCGCAGGAAGAAACGGCGCAACAAGACCAAGCTGCGGGGAGATCATGCATGCCGGACATTCGTTCAGGTCGATTGAGCGAGGCCGCGGCGGCGGAGGTGTTTTCGGACATGCTGGCACCCTTCGGTGCGAACGAGGCACGCGTCGCGGCGGAGCGGTGCCTCTTCTGCCATGACGCGCCCTGCGTCACGGCTTGCCCGACGTCCATCGACATCCCCCTGTTCATCCGCCAGATCGCAACGAACAACCCGATCGGGGCAGCGAGAACCATTCTCGACGCCAACATCATGGGCGCGATGTGCGCCCGCGTCTGCCCGACGGAAAACCTCTGCGAGGGTGTCTGCGTCCGCGAAGTGTCGGAGGGAAATGCCATCGAGATCGGCCGGTTGCAGCGCCATGCCACCGATGCGGCCTTTGCCGCGCACAGGCAGTTCTACAAGCAGGGGCCAGCCACAGGAAAGCGCGTGGCGGTGGTCGGTGCAGGCCCGGCGGGTCTCGCCTGTGCCCACAAGCTCGCCACGCTCGGCCACGACGTGACGGTGTTCGAGGCAGCAGCGAAGGCGGGCGGTCTCAACGAGTTCGGCATCGCCGCATACAAGGCGACCGATGACATCGCCGCGCGGGAGGTGGACTACATTCTCGCGGTCGGCGGCATCACGGTGGAGCACGGCAAGCGGCTTGGCCAGGACATCACGGTGGCCGGCCTGAAGCGGGACTTCGATGCCGTTTTCCTTGGCATGGGTCTGGGCGATACGAATGATCTGGGCATGGGCAAAGGCGTGGCCGGTGTCATGGACGCGGTCGACTACATCGCCGCACTGCGTCAGGCGAAGGACCTGAGCACCTTGCCCATTGGCCGGCGCATCGTCGTCGTCGGCGGCGGCATGACTGCCATCGACATCGCGACCCAGACGAAGAAGCTTGGCGCTGAAGACGTGACCATCGTCTACCGTCGCGGCAAGGCGCAGATGTCGGCCTCTGCATACGAGCAGGACGTGGCACAGACGGCGGGCGTCACCATCCGCCATTGGCTGCGGCCCGCCGCTGTCACCAGCGATACCGGCAAGCTGACGGGTGTCACGCTGGCTTACACGAAGCTTGAGGGCGGAAAGCTGGTGGATACGGGCGAGGCCATGACGCTGCCGTGCGACCAACTCTTCGCCGCCATCGGGCAGGTGTTCGTGGCCGACGACATCAGGGATGCGGGCGGCGGGATCGTGCTGGAAGCAGGCCGCATCAAGGTCGATGGCGAGCGCCGCACGTCCTGGGCAGGCGTCTGGGCTGGCGGCGATTGCGTGGCCGGCGGGCAGGATCTCACGGTCGCAGCCGTCGAGGACGGCAAGCAGGCGGGCATCTCCATCGACCGGGCGCTGATGGGCACGCGGCGGATGGCGGCGGAATAGGAACGGGAGAGAACCATGGCTGATCTTCGCGTCAATTTCGCCGGCATCAGAGCACCCAACCCCTTCTGGCTGGCCTCTGCGCCGCCAACCGACAAGGAATACAATGTCGTCCGCGCCTTCAGGGCGGGCTGGGGCGGCGTGGTGTGGAAGACGCTGGGCGAGGAAGGCCCGCCGATCGTCAACGTCAATGGCCCGCGCTACGGCGCGATCCATGCCTCCGACAGGCGTGTGATCGGCTTCAACAACATTGAACTCATCACTGACCGGCCGCTCCAGACGAACCTTGAAGAGATCAAGCGGGTCAAGAAGGAGTGGCCGGACCGGGCCATGGTCGTCTCGCTCATGGTGCCCTGTGACGAGGAGAGCTGGAAGGCGATCCTTGCCCGCGTGGAATGGACCGAATGCGATGGCGTCGAGCTGAATTTCGGCTGCCCGCACGGCATGAGCGAACGCGGCATGGGTGCAGCCGTCGGTCAGGTTCCGGAATACATCGAGATGGTGACGCGCTGGTGCAAACAGCACACACGCATGCCTGTCATCGTCAAGCTGACGCCGAATGTGGCCAGCATCCTGCGCCCGGCCGAAGCGGCGGTGAAGGGCGGGGCGGATGCAGTAAGCCTCATCAACACCGTCAATTCCATGATGGGCATCGATCTCGACGCCATGTCGCCATGGCCGCATGTTGGCGGCAAGGGGACGCATGGCGGCATGTGCGGGCCGGTGGTGAAGCCGATCGCGCTCAACATGGTGGCGGACATCGCCCGCAACGTGGACACCAGCCGCGTGCCGATCTCCGGCATCGGCGGCATCGAGACGTGGAAAGACGCGGCGGAATACATGGCGCTCGGCTGCGGCACGGTGCAGGTCTGTACTGCGGCCATGGTCTATGGTTTCAGGATCGTCGAGGAAATGAAATCGGGCCTTTCCGACTGGATGGACATGAAGGGCTATTCAACCATCGAGGATTTCCGCGGCATGGCCGCGCCCAAGGTGACCGACTGGCAGCATCTCAATCTCGACTATGTGGTCAAGGCGAAGATTGACCAGGAGCTCTGCATCTCCTGCGGCCGCTGCCACATCGCCTGCGAGGACACCTCGCATCAGGC
>JBOFUS010000471.1:0-9512 GCA_051652685.1 Beijerinckiaceae bacterium | reverse complement strand
GCCGAAGCGGATGGGCTGAAGGGCCACGGCCTCCAGCGCGTGCCGACGTATCTGGCCATGCTGAAGGCCGGCAAGGCAAAGGGCGATGCGAAGCCTCTGATCACGCGGCCAAAACCTGCGCTGCTTATGGTTGATGCCGCAGATGGTTTTGCTTATCCGGCAATCGATGCGCTTATGAAGAAGCTGCCGGCGCTGGTGCGCCGCCAGGGCGCGGTCGTCGCCGCTGTACGGCGCTCGGGCCATTGCGGCGTTGCGGGCCACCATGTCGAGCGGCTGGCGAACGAGGGCTTCGTCGCGTTGATGTTTGCCAACACGCCGGCGGCCATCGCGCCAGCTGGCGGGCGCACTGCGGTGTTTGGCACCAACCCGATTGCCTTCGCCGCGCCGCTGCCCGGCCGCGCGCCGGTGGTCGTCGATCTCTCGCTTTCGAAGGTGGCGCGCGGCAACCTGCTGGCGGCGAAGCAGAAGGGCGAACCGATTCCGGAAGGCTGGGCGCTGGATAATAACGGCAACCCCACGACGGATGCCGCTGCAGGCCTTGCGGGAACCATGCTGCCGCTGGGCGATGCCAAGGGCGCGGCCCTTGCCTTTATGGTCGAAGCGCTGTCGGGGCCGCTTGCCGGCGCCAACATCGCGACGCAGGCTTCGTCATTCCTCGACGCCAAGGGGCCTCCGCCCGGTACCGGCCAACTCATCATCGCCATCGATCCGGAAGGCTTTGCCCACGGGCTGTTCGCGCCGCAGATGGCGGCGCTGGCGCAAACGATCGAGAGTCAGCCTGGGGCGCGCCTTTCCGGCATGCGCCGTATCGGCCTGCGCGACAAGGCCGCGCGCGAAGGCTTGCATCTCACCGCGCAGCTGCAGGAGCAGATCGCAGCCGCCTGAACAGGGAAAACGGCCCAATTTCACAGAAGCCTTTCTGTGGCCGTAATTATGCGCCTTTGGAAGCAGAGGAGGCTTTACACTGGGCGGTTAATAGTCAACCTTGTGTCGAGGTCCCGGCAAGAGGGCCTTCCGAATGAAATAAACCATGGAGGAATACATGAAGACGGTCCTTGCGGCCTCCGTCGCCGCTGTCGCTTTGCTTGTTTCCAGTGTAGGTCAGGCCCAGAGTCCGCCAGGCAATCTTGAGAAGTTGTCATCGTTCAAGGTAACAACGAACAATCTCGTCATTCCGGAAGTGCCACAGACCGGCCGCCGTGCCGACCAGATCAAGAAGAACCTCTCCCAGATCAAGCTTCCGCCAGGCTTCAAGATCAGCCTCTACGCGGTTGTGCCCGACGCGCGACACATGGCCGTCGGTCGGCAGACAGGAATCGTCTTCGTGGGGACGCGTAAGACGAAAGTCTATACCGTCATCGATCAGGACAAGGACCGGACAGCCGACGTCGTCAAGGAGTTCGCACCGACCATCGACTTCAAGGTGCCCAATGGCGTCTGCATGTCGAACGACAATTTCCTGTTTGTCGCCGAACATAACCGGGTGCTGGTGTTCCCCGCCGCCGAGTTTTTCCAGGAAGGACCGGACACAGCCGCCTTCGTGGTGGTGGATCAGGGCAAGCTGATCCCGCCCGAAGAGGAGAGCTACAACCACGGCGCGCGCGTCTGCCGCGTCGGGCCCGACAACAAGCTCTATGTCTCTCTTGGCCAGCCATTCAATGTCTATGCCAAGGAGAAGCATGAGCTTTACCAGAAGACGGGCATCGGCGGCATCGTGCGCATGGACCGGGATGGCAAGAACCGCGAGGTCTTTGCCCATGGCATCCGCAACTCCGTCGGCATCGACTTCAACCCGAAGGACAAGTCGCTCTGGTTCACCGACAACCAGGTCGATGGCATGGGCGACGACATCCCGCCGGGCGAGATCAACCGCGCGACGGCACCCGGCATGAACTTCGGCTTCCCGTATTTCGGCGGCGGCGCAACGCGCACCGACGAGTGGAAGGCCGAACCGCTGCCAGCCAACCTCACCGCTCCGCAGGTGGAGACGACGGCTCATGCCGCCGATCTGGGCCTCCATTTCTATTCCGGGACACAGTTCCCGCAGAAGTATCGCGGCGGATTGTTTTCGGCGCAGCGCGGTTCCTGGAACCGCACCACGCCGGTCGGCGCGCGGGTCATGTTCACCTCGATGAAGCCCGATGGCACGGCAGACAAAACGGAAGTCTTTGCCGAAGGCTGGCTCACGCCTTCGGGAGAGTATCTCGGCCGTATCGTGGACGTGGCGCAGCTGCCTGATGGCTCGTTGCTCGCCTCCGACGACACGGCGGGTGCGATCTATCGCATCAGCTACGGCAACTGAACGTTGTTCAAACTAGTCCCGGGCGCGCGTCGCCCGGGGCATTCCTTCCAGCACCGGAGAAATTCCATGCGCCTTCTCGTGGCGATGGCCACGCTTTGCGCCGCGCTATCCCCGGCAATTGCCCAGGACGTGAAGGCTGGCCGCCAGATTGCCTTGATGTGCCAGGGTTGCCACGGGCTCGACGGCCTGTCGAAGCAGCCGGATGCGCCCAATCTCGCCATGCAGCCGGAGATCTACCTCGTCCGCTCATTGACGGCCTACAGGACCGGCGAGCGGAAACACGAGCAGATGAAGGTCGCGGCCGAAGGCCTGTCCGACAGGGACATTGCCAATGTCTCGGCCTACTACGCTGCCATCGAGATCGAGGTGATCAGCAAGCCTTGAGGCCAGCCCACTATTTCGGCGGACGCGTGCTGATCCTGCCCCGCGCATCGTCGATCGGCTTCGGGCTGGCGGGGGCATAGCGTTCCGCATCCTTGATCGCGCCGCCCCTGCCATCGCCTCGCCCTCCGGGCGGAACGGCCAGCACATTCTCGCCGCAGCCATCCCAGTAGTCGAGCGTCTGCTGCGCGCTTTCGAGCGCAATCACCGCCTGCTCGGCGCGGATGGCTTCCCGCATGGGCGCTTCGATGGCGATGTGCTCGACGGCGTAACGATAGGCAGCGGCCTTGTCGCGCATGTCGCGGCGCACCCAGTCCACCAGCATCCGGTTCTCGGCAACACGGGCGACAGCTGATGCGCGCTGTGTCTCGGAGAGCTTCTGAACATGGTTCAGACTTTGGATGCGCACCCGGTCGGCGGCGCAGACGCGGGCGGCGGCCTGCGAGAAGGGGATCATGAGCTGGCGGTCGGATTCCACATCCTCGCCAAGCTTCTGGTAGCGGGATGCGACCGAACGGTAGTCCTCCGCCATCAGAAGAAGGTGGTAGTGACTGTGCCCGGAATGCGGGATCGGTGGCAGGATGCGCGTGTAGCTCAGCTCCGCCAGTTTCATCTGAAGGTTGGCCTTGTCATGCGATGGCATGAGGAAGCGCCAGGCGCGATCACGCAGTTCGATCTCGTCATCGGTGAAGGGATAGAGCGACACAGGCTCGCCGCGCATCCAGGCGGAGGCAATGCCAAGCTTCGGCAGAACACCTGATGTCACGACATTGTCCGCGCGCCGGCCGAAATCGCCGGTGTGCGAAGCAGCGCAGCCCGCAAGCAGCAGCAGGCAAGGCGCAAGAAGCCGCCGCGCGAGGTCGCACCGCCGCTGCACTGTCAGAGTCACGCCCTTCGCCTGATCTTCCGGCGGCGCGGTGTTGTTCCTGTCACCCGATCCAGACCATCGGGGACCGCATTCTGCGGTTCCATGTCGATGTGGCGTTCATAACGCACGCCAAGAAACAGCAGGATTTCGCCGGTTGCCCGACCTTCCATCGGACCAAGTCCGAGAGTACTCCCGCCCGCCCGTCTGTCGCGGGGAAACGGTATGACATTGCTCATGGTCCGCCCTCCTCACGTCAAGCACGTTGTCCACGCGCCCAACATTGAACATCATGGTTAACGGACGGCTAACGACTGCATTCCCTGCTGTGGATAAGAATGATTCGGACTATTTTCTGTCGGCCAGCGCTTCCTCGCGCTCTCCGTCAGCCATCGGCCCATCTTCCTTGACCGGGAGAAGCTCGCTCGGGCGCTTGGGCATGGGCATGTCGATACGGGCTTTCTGCAGCCGGCCCAGAATTTCGAACAAAAGATCGCTCTTCACCGGCAGCAGCCGGTCGACGTCGCAGAAACAGCGCAGTTCGAAATCCATGCTGGGATCGCCAAGCCGCATGAAGAAGACGCGCGGTGCCGGATCCTTCATCACTTCCGGATGACCTTCCGCCACATCAAGCAGGATCTTGCGCACGAGTTGTGCGTCCGATCCGTAGCCAACACCGACAGGAATGGTGATGCGGCCAACACGGTCGCTGTGCGTCCAGTTCTTGACACGGCCGGAGATGAACTCGGCATTCGGCACGATGAGCGAGGCCCGGTCGAAGGTCTCGATCTGCGTCGAGCGCACGTTGATGCGCTTTACGATGCCCTGTTCCTCGCCGACCACGATCCAGTCACCCACCCGGATCGGCCGTTCCCACAGAAGAATGAGGCCAGAAACGAAGTTGTTGACGATTGACTGGAGACCAAAGCCGATACCAACCGATAAGGCACCGGCGACGATGGTGAAGCGGTCGAGGCTCAAGCCCAGTGTCGAAGCAGCCATCATGGCCGCTATCACGATGCCGATGTAGCCGATGCTCGTTGCGATGGAGTTTCTCAGGCCGATGTCGAGCTTGGTATGCGGCAGGTAGCTTTTCTCCAGCCAGCGCTGGATGGCGCGCGTCACACTGAAACCAACGGCGAAAAGCGCGACCGCAGCGATGATGGTTGACAGCGAAATCGTGACGCCGCCCACCGTGAAGCCAAAGAGTGCTGCGCGCAGCGTGCCGAGCGTATCGCCTCCGTCCAGACCCCAGGGAGCGAGCACCAGCATGGCCGCCGCCATGATCAGCACAACGCGCAGGAAGCCGTTGGACAGAATGCTGACCTGTTTCAGCGAGCTCTTGCTGACGCCGACCTGGGACATGACCTGCCGGCCCATCGCGCCATCCGGCGAGAGGCCGTGGCCGACATACTCGTCGGCGAGCATCAGCAGGATGAGGAGGATGGCGCCGACCATGGCGAGCCAGATGATCTGGTCGGTCACGAAGGCGGCAAGCGCCGCGTAGCCGAAGGCGCAGGCCAGCAGGATGGCCGTCGCCGCCGCCCAGGCCGAAAGCCGGATCGCACCGGTGGTTCCCCCGGAAAGACTGGCGGCCTTCGTCGGTGAGGTCTTGCTGTCGTCGTCCTCTTCAACGGGTTCCCTGAGGCCCCGCAGCGTGTTCACGATGGCGAGGCCACCGAGCAGCGCGAACAGCGACTTGGTCGCGACCGTGACCGGCAGCACGGCGAAGATCGCCTGGTTGAGCGCTTCCACTGTCTTGCCGGTGACGATGATGGCCGTGAAGAGGCTTGCGAGCTGCGTGATCTTCTCGGCGGTGCGATCATCCACATCGATCAGCCGCCAGTCGGGGTCTTCCGGCGCGAGAATGCCGTCGGCGATGCCATGGGCGAAGGCGACGAAGGCGACTCCATAGAGGAGCGCGCGTACCATGCCCTGCGCACGCTCGTGGATCAGACCAAGCGAATCAAAAAGACCATATAGACCGGCGCAGACCAGCACCGGCACAATGGCCCAGATGAGCGTCACCCGAAGTGCTGCGAGCACGCGGGAGAGCCGGCTTGGTGCCAGGAGAACCTCCTTGCCCTTCTTGTCGAGCGTCGGAACAATCTTTGGCCTGCCCTCAAAGTTGCGCAGATAGCGATGGCCCGGAAACGCGACGATCAACAGGAGGGACAATGCAACTGTCAGGATCGCGATGCGTGTAAGATCCAGCCGCGCGGCGATCCGGTCGAGCCACGCGCCGAAGAGCAGCTGCGCGGAGCGGACTTCGGCCGGCAGCGCCTTTGCCACGTCGAGCCACAACACCGGGCTGAAGACGCTTGCCGTGCGCTCCATCAGCGCCTTGGTCAACAGCGACCGGCGCTGGTCGGAGATGCGCGAGGCAATCTGCTCGATGGCGACCGTGTGGTTGCGAGCCAACGCCAGCACGCCCTCCGCCTCACGCTGAGCCTTCTCCTGCTCCTCGCGCTCGCGCGCCACCTCCGGCGCTTCCGACTGGCCCTTGGAGGCATCGGGCTTGGGGCCGAGCTGCTCGAGCCGTGCCTTGGCGGAGTCGAGCCTTGGTGCCTCGCCGCCGATGAAGCCACGCAGCTGGTCAAGCAGCGGCTCCAGCCTGCCGCGCTGCTCGACCAGCCCCGCGTCATTGGCGAGATTCGCCTGGACGTCCTTCTCGATGCCAGTGATCTCGCCCCGGATCTTGTCGAGCGCCGCCTTGGCCTCATTCTCCTGGGCAAGGGCCGGTACGGCCAACGCCATGAACAGCACGGCGAGCAGCAGGCGGAACAGTTGCAGGAAATGGCGGATCATCGGATTTCGGCGCATGGCCATCAGACTAGGCGATTCGGAGGGAAACCGCACCCATCGTCACGAAGCGGGCAGCAGGAAGGCGAAGGCATCAGCGCGCACTGGCCGCAAGCCTTACGCCCAGCGCCGTCATGACGAGGCCCGCGATCTGAACCATGTTCAATGTCTCGCCAAACACCAGCCACGCCTGAACCGCAACCGTGGCAGGCACGAGGTAGATAAGCGCAGAGACGCGCGAAACTTCGCCGCGGTTGATCATCAGCAGCATCAGCGTGATGCCGATCACCGAAAGCACGATGACGGACCAGGCAAGCGTTGCATAGACGGTCACGCTATGGTCGAAGTGCCGCTCTTCCAGCAACAGCGCCAGCGGCGCGACGACGAGCAGCGCGCCGATGTATTGCACGGCTGTGACGACCCTGAGATCACCGCCTGCCAGAAAGCGCTTCTGGTAGAAGCTGCCGGCGGTGACAGAGACAACTGCCAGCACGTTGATGGCGAGTGGCCACCAGCCCAGCGCTTCGCCCGAAAAGCCGAGGCGTGGCGACAGCACGAGAAGCACGCCACCGAGGCCCAGCAAAACGCCAGCCCACTGCAACCGCGAGAGCTTTTCCCCCAGGAGATAAGGTGCAAGCCAGGCCGTCAGCAGCGGCTGCAACGCGGCCAGAAGTCCCGAGAGGCCCGAAGGGACGCCCTGTTTCACCGCCCACCAGACGCCGCCGAGATAGAGCCCGTGCAGCAGCACGCCCGAGGCCAGCATATGTCCGATTTCGCCGCGACCGCGCGGCCAGGGTGCCGACACGGCAAGCGCGAACGCCGCAATGACCGCTGCCGCGCAGGCAAAGCGGATCGTCAGGAACCAGAACGGATCGGCATGGCCAACGGCGGCCCCCGCCGCAATCCAGCCCGATGACCAGATGAGGACGAAAAGCGCAGGAAAAGCGCGACTCACGAAGGAGCTGTTCACCGCACCATTTCTTTCAGCGCCAGCCGGATCAGCGCCTCGGTCTTCGGGTTGTCTCCCGCGATCCGGATGGCGGCGGAAACCGCGGCGGAGGCCTGCTGCGGCGGATAGCCAAGGTTGGCGAGCGCCGAGATGGCCTCCAGCGCCGGCTGGGGTTGGCGCGCATCCTCCGCGGCGCCCGCGAGTTTAGCCACCAGAGGGTCGATGCCGGAAAAGCCCGGTGCCTTGTCCTTGAGATCGAGCACCAGCCGTTCGGCGAGTTTCTTGCCGACGCCGGGTGCGCGCGTGATTGCTGTGACATCCCGCAAGGCAATCGCAGACGCGAGCTCCCCCGCCTTGAAGGTCGAGAGGATGGCGAGCGCCACCTTTGGTCCGACACCCTGCACGGCCAGCAGCAGCCGGAACCAGTCGCGCTCCGCATCACCGGAAAAGCCGAAGAGCCGGATCTGATCTTCGCGCACATAGGTCTCGATGGCGAGCACGGCCGCCTCGCCCGGCCGTGGCAAGGCTTGCAGCGTGCGGGCCGAACAGAAGGCGACGTAACCCACGCCGTTCACATCGATGACGACGAAATCCTCGCCGTAGCTGTCGATCAGACCCTTGAGCTTGCCGATCATCGGGCGACCTTTCTGGTGGGGGCAGCGGCCATGGCCGCAAGCCGCGCCGCCGCAATCCGTACCATGGCACCGCCTGCTCCCCGGCTGTTGGCATGGCAGATGGCGATGGCGAGCGCATCAGCGGCATCCTCCGTCTTCGGATCGGCCTTGGGCAGCAATACGCCGATCATCATGCGGATCTGCTGTTTTTCAGCGTGGCCCGAACCAACCACAGTTTTTTTCACTTGATTCGGCGCGTATTCCGCCACGGAAAGACCCGCCAGCGCCGGGGGCACCATGGCGACGCCGCGTGCAGCACCCAGTTTCAGCGTCGCCCGTGCGTCCTTGTTGACGAAGGTCTCCTCTATCGCGGCTTCATCCGGCGACCAGGCCGCAATCACTTCGGTCAGGCCAAGGTGGATAAGCTTCAGCCGCTCGCTGAGTTCAAGGGTATCGGGCGGGTTCACCGAGCCGCAAGCGATGAACGCGAGCCTGGTGCCAAGGCTCTCGATCACGCCCCAGCCACAACGGCGAAGGCCCGGGTCGATGCCGAGAATGCGAATCGGGTGTGGCGGCAGCATAAAGCGATGGGTAGCCCAGAGCCGGTGCGCCTGCTAGGCGAGCCAGCGCATGCTCTCCAGCCTTATCCATCAGTCCGGCTTTGCCGACGTGGCGTCGTTTCTGACGCTTGCGCTCGCGGCGGCGCTCGGTGGCCTTGTCCGGGGCTTCACCGGTTTCGGCTTCGCAATGGTGTTCATGCCCATCGCGACGGTCGTGGTAGGCCCGGTGGCGGCGGCCGGCATCATCTTCCTCATCGACGCGCCCTTCGCCTTTCCGCTTGCGGCACCCGCGCTGAGAAAGGCCGAATGGCGCGAGGTGATTCCGCTGTTCATCGGCGCTGTCTTCGCGATGCCCGTCGGCGTTTACCTGCTGACGACAACAGATCCTGCCGTCGTGCGCTGGGCGCTTGCCATGCTCGTCATGGGCGGCGCGCTGACGCTGGCCTCCGGCTGGCGCTATCGCGGCCATGCGGGCACGCCGCTTTCGGTTGGCGTCGGCGGCGTTTCGGGGCTCTTCTCGGGTCTGGCGCAGCTTGGCGGCATGCCGCTTGCCATCTTCTGGCTTGGTGCTGCGCGCAACGACGCAAGGCAGGTGAAGGACAATCTCAACGCCTATTTCGCACTGACAACGGTACTTGGTGCGTTTCTGCTATGGCGTGGCGGCGTGCTGACGGCGGAGAATGGCCTGAGGGCGCTGGCGCTGATGCCGGTCTATGGCGCAGCACTCTGGATCGGACTGCGCAGTTTCCACCTCGCCTCGGAAGCGACCTTCAGGCGGATCGCCTTCGGCATCATTCTTGGTGCCGCCGTTGTCGCCCTTCCGGTCGTGGACGTGTTGATCGGCAGATAAGCCACCGATCCGCACTGGCGGGTGTCTCAGGATCGGGATAGGCCGGTAAAGGCTGACATGAGCATTCCCAACGCCTTGCCGTCCTTCACGGACACGGAAATCCGCCTGCGCGAGCGGCAGGGCGCGCTCTGGCTGCTGGCCGACCTGACGACGCTCACCATCGCGCTTTCGCTGGTGAAATGGATGGGC
>JBOFUS010000470.1:0-3643 GCA_051652685.1 Beijerinckiaceae bacterium | reverse complement strand
CTGGAATCAGCCGCGGCGGCCGGTCTCGAGCTGGGTCTTGGCATCGAGGCCACGGCCCTGGGGCGCCTGCGGGGCGGGCTGGGGTGCGGTGGCGCAGGCAGCGAGCACGAGGGTCATGAGGGCTGCGAGGGTGATGTTGCGCATGGGTAGAGTCTCCTGAACGTTCCGAATTTCGAAAGATGCCCGCGTCGCATGTCGTGAATCGCGGCAAAATGCAAGCATTTGCCGCCCTCACCATTTCGTGCGATGCGCCCCGGTATGATACCTGCCGCCAGACTCTCCGCCGTGATCGAGGTCCTTGCCGATCTCGACAACCGCCCGCGCCCCCTCAACGACGCGTTGCGTGACTGGGCACAGGCGCATCGCTTCGCCGGCTCGGGCGACCGCGCCGCCATCGGGGCCTGGACGCATGATGCACTGAGAAAGCGCGCCTCCGCCCGCTGGATCATGGGCGCGGAGGATGCACGCGCCACGGCGCTTGGCATGCTGGTCTCTGCGCACGCCTACACGGCGGAGGAGATCGACAAGCTTTGTGACGGTTCCCGCTTTGCGCAAAGCGCACTGACAGACGAGGAGCGCGCGCGTCTCGGTTCGATCGACATGGGCTCGGCACCGGCCCATGTGCGTGGCGACTATCCGGAATGGCTGGCAGGCTCGATGGCGCGCGGCTTTGGCGACGATGCGGGCGAAGAGGGCGCGCGGCTCGCCGAACGCGCGCCGCTGGACTTGCGCGTCAACACACTGAAGACGATCCGGCTGAAGGCGCTGCCTGCGCTTGTGGAGTATGAGGCGGTCGCGGGTGCGCACGGGCCTGACTCGATCCGCGTTCCGCCGCGCGCCGACGGGCGCATCAAGCCCGTGCAGGCGGACCCGCTCTTCCTCAAGGGCATGGTGGAAATCCAGGACGAGGGCTCCCAGATCGTTGCCCGGCTTGCCGATCCGCAGCCCGGCCAGCAGGTGCTTGACCTTTGCGCCGGCGGCGGCGGCAAGAGCCTCGCTTTCGCAGCCCTCATGAACAACAAGGGGCAGGTCTTCGCCAGCGATGTCGATCCGCGTCGACTTGCACCCATCCACGAACGGATCACGCGGGCGGGCGCACGCAACATCCAGGTGCGCACGCCGCGCGGTGGTCCGCCACAACTGGGCGATCTGGAAGGCGAGATGGACATCGTCTTCATTGATGCGCCCTGCACCGGCACCGGCACCTGGCGGCGCAACCCGGATGCCAAATGGCGTATGCGGCCGGGCAGCCTTGAAAACCGCAACCGCGAGCAGAACGAGGTAATCGACGACGCCGCGCGATACGTGAAGCCGGGCGGTGTGCTCGTCTATGTCACCTGCTCGGTTCTGCCGGAGGAAAACGACGACCAGATGGCCGCGATGCTGGCCCGACACACGGGCTTCGCGCCCGTTGATCCGTTGCAGGGCGCGGCCGGAATGCCTGATCTGGCCTCCGCCACCCGGCCCACGACCTACGGGATCCTGTTGACACCGGCCCGAACTGGCACCGACGGCTTTTATTTCGCCGCATTCCGGAAGGAAGCCGGCTGAATGACAGCAGTCCGGAAGGATTGCGCGGATGGCGTCCCTCGGGTATGGCGACCAAATGGTCCGAGAGGAACAATATTGCGCGCGCGGCTGAGCCTCGCCCTTGTGGCGGGGGCAAGCCTCTTTGCGTTGCTGCCGGGGACGGCGGCAGCCCAGGGGCTGTTCGAGATCCTGCGTTCAGGCGGCGCGGCCTATGCGCCTGCGGATGCCGCGCGCAGACCCGCCGACGTGCCGATGAGCATTCTGCCAAGCGCCTACCGCGCGCCGGCCGAGGCCGCCCAGCCAAAGAGATCGGCCAGTCCGAAAACAGAAGCGCCCAAGGCCGACGCTCCCGTCGAGGATGAGGACGCCGAAGTCGTCGTCGAGTGGGAGCAGCCGAAAGCTGTCAAGATTGCCATGCCGCCTCTGCGCCCGGGCGCGTCGCAGCGTTTCGTGGCCGAGCTTGCCCCCATCGGGCGCGGTCGGTTCTCGCAAGGTGGCGAACAACTTCCGCCGGGCGTCAGCCTGCCGGGCGCAAGCCAGACACCTCCTGCCGCACCGCGCCTTGCCTCCCTGCCGCAGACGCAGGGCACGCCGCGCTGGACAATGACGGATGAGAATCTCGTCCGGCCCGCAAGCCTGCGTGATTCCGAGCAACCCGTGGAGGGGATGCCTGGCGTTTTCTCACCGCCTGAGGCTGTGCATTCGTGCCTGCCGCTGGGCCTTAAGCAGGTCCTGGTCGATGCCGCGAAACACTTCGGCCATGTCGCGGTGCTCAATGCACGCCGGCCGCAGGGCACGGGCGCGCGCGGTTCGTTCCACTACCGTTGCCGCGCGGTGGATTTCCGCGTGCGCGGCGCGCCGGTCAGTTCCGTCATGGCCTTTCTGCGCGCGCATCCGAATGTGGGTGGCCGCAAGATCTATCCCATGGGCTTCTTCCATGTCGATGATGGTCCTGTCCGCAGCTGGTGAAGCCGGCTTGTGTTTTGGTGCGGCCTGAGGTTTGGTCCCTCGCGTTCGCCAGACCCTCGTGAATCGGAACACCCATGCGTCTTTCCCGCTATTTTCTGCCTATTCTGCGTGAAACGCCCAAGGAGGCGGAGATTGTCTCCCACCGGCTGATGCTCCGCGCCGGCATGGTGCGCCAGCAATCCGCCGGCATTTACAGCTGGCTGCCGTTGGGGCTGCGCGTGCTCAACAAGGTCAACGCCATCGTGCGTGAGGAGCAGAACCGCTCCGGTGCGGTCGAGCTTCTGATGCCGACGATCCAGTCGGCGGATCTCTGGCGCGAATCCGGTCGGTACGAGGCCTATGGCAAGGAGATGCTGCGCATCTCTGACCGGCATGAGCGCGAGATGCTCTTCGGCCCCACCAACGAAGAGATGATCACGGACATCTTCCGGTCTTATGTGAGGTCTTACAAGGACTTGCCGCTCAATCTCTATCACATTCAGTGGAAGTTCCGCGATGAGATCAGGCCGCGCTTCGGCACGATGCGCTCACGCGAGTTCCTGATGAAGGACGCCTATTCCTTCGACATCGACGAGGCGGGCGCACGCCATGCCTATAACCGCATGTTCGTGGCATACCTGCGGACGTTCGAACGTTTCGGGCTGAAGGCCATCCCCATGCGTGCCGACACCGGGCCCATCGGCGGCGATCTCAGCCACGAGTTCATCATCCTTGCCTCGACAGGCGAGAGCGAAGTGTTCTGCCACGGCGATTTCATGAATTTTCCCATTCCGGACGCTGCTACGAATTTTGACGATGTTGCCGGATTGCAGGCCATCGTGGACCGCTGGACTTCGCTCTATGCTGCGACGTCGGAGATGCATGACGCGGCTGCATTCGGAGCTTTGCCGGAAGCGAATCGCGTCTCGGCGCGCGGCATCGAGGTGGGGCACATCTTCTTTTTCGGCACGAAGTATTCCGAAGCCATGGGTGCCAAGGTCACCGGTCCGGATGGCGTTGATCGTCCCGTGCAGATGGGCTCCTACGGCATTGGCCCCAGCCGTGTGACGGCGGCGCTGATCGAGGCGAACCATGACGAGGCCGGCATCATCTGGCCGGACAGCGTAGCGCCGTTCGATGTGGCGCTGCTCAACCTGCGCGCCGG
>JBOFUS010000469.1:0-2086 GCA_051652685.1 Beijerinckiaceae bacterium | reverse complement strand
TTCTCGACATAGCTGAGGTCCGGCTCGCGCTGGCGCGACAGCGGCGTCGGCACGGCAATGATGATGACATCCACCTCGCGCAGCTTGTCGAAATCGGTGGTGGCGGCAAAGCGCCCATCCTTCAACGCCTCGACGATATTGTCTGTCGGAATGTGCTGAATGAAGCTTTCGCCCCGGTTGATCTGCGCCACCCGCTCGGCATTGATGTCGAAGCCGACCACGGAAAACCCCTTGCGGCATGCAGTCAGCACCAGCGGCAGGCCGACATAGCCGAGCCCGATGACGCCGATGCGTGTCTGGCGCACCGCAACGTCGGCGATGAGGGTTTCGACGGATTTCTTCGCTATCATGGCCGCAGCGGCTTGCACCGATTGCCGCCGATTGGCAACGGGTGTGCGGACAGGGCGGGTAGGGCAATCGCTTGAAGGTCGGAGCATAGGACTTTTCCTTCCCCCCTCTTGTCATTCCGGGGCGCAGAGCGAAGCGGAGACGAGCCCGGAACCCAGCGCTAAATGCTCGCCGAAGGCGTCTTTATCTTTTGATTTCGCCTGCGGCGAACACCCATTCGCTGGATTCCGGGCTCTGTTCCGCTTCGCTGCACAGCCCCGGAATGACAAAGCGATTGCCCGGACAGGGCGGAAAACGCCTTGCTTCTCCGGCCCACTTCGGCGATAGCCTTTCCATCCGCGCGGGAGCTTGCTTCTGCGTAGAATTCGTTCGTGGAAGGGAGATGCGCACCGGTTGCCGCCGGGTCGCACAAAACCCGCACCACGCTCTGCAACCGGCGTTCGTTTTCGCCTGATCGTGTCTTCTCCGGTGTCTGCCGTTGGGAGGCGTTCAGCCGTGCGCTCGCTCATTCAGGAGACAGGCATTGGCCAAGAAGATTACTGGCTACGTCAAGCTGCAGGTTCCGGCCGGGTCCGCGAACCCGGCTCCCCCGATTGGTCCCGCGCTCGGTCAGCGCGGCCTCAACATCATGGAATTCTGCAAGGCCTTCAACGCGAAGACCGCGCAGATGGAGAAGGGCATGCCGATCCCGGTGGTCATCACCGCGTATCAGGACCGCTCCTTCACCTTCGAAATGAAGCTTCCGCCGGTGTCGTACTGGCTGAAGAAGGCCGCCGACATCAAGGCTGGCTCGGGCACGACGGGCCGTGGCTTCGTCGGCAAGGTGAGTGCGGCACAGATCCGCGAGATCGCCGAGAAGAAGCTGCCGGACCTCAATTGCGACAGCGTCGAAAGCGCGATGTCGATGGTCACCGGCTCCGCCCGTTCCATGGGCCTCGAAGTGGTGGGTTGAGAACATGAGCAAGCGCATCACGAAGGCCCGCGAGGGCATTGACCGCATCAAGCTGTATTCGCTGACCGAAGCCGTGAAAATGGTGAAGGAGCGTTCGACAGCCAAGTTCGACGAAACCGTCGAGATCGCCATGAACCTTGGCGTTGACCCGCGCCACGCCGACCAGATGGTCCGCGGCGTCTGCAACCTGCCGAACGGTTCGGGGCGTACGCTCCGCGTTGCCGTCTTCGCCCGCGGCCCAAAGGCCGAGGAAGCGAAGAAGGCGGGTGCTGATATCGTTGGCGCGGAGGACCTGGTGGAAATCGTGCAGGGCGGCAAGATCGAGTTCGATCGTTGCATCGCCACCCCTGACATGATGGGCCTCGTCGGCCGTCTGGGTAAGGTGCTTGGCCCGCGCGGCTTGATGCCAAACCCGCGCGTCGGCACGGTGACGATGGACATCACCAACGCCGTGTTCGCCGCCAAGGGCGGCTCGGTCGAGTTCCGCGTCGAGAAGGCAGGCATCGTCCAGTCCGCGGTCGGCAAGATCTCGTTCGACAGCGACAAGCTGGAAGGCAACATCCGCGCCTTCATCGACGCCGTTCAGAAGGCGAAGCCAGCCGGTGCCAAGGGACAATATGTCCACCGCATTGCGATCAGCTCCACCATGGGGCCGGGCGTGAAGGTGGACATGGCCACCATCGGCGCCTGAGGTTTCAGCCAAGTATTGAAAAAACGCGGGGCCGCGCGAGCGCCCCGCGTTTTTTGTTGGTCGGTTTGATCCTCCACCTTCAGGGGAGGTGGCCG
>JBOFUS010000468.1:0-2083 GCA_051652685.1 Beijerinckiaceae bacterium | reverse complement strand
GCGGAGGATATTGCCAAGGCTGCACACGCGTTGAAATCGATGTCACTCTCCACAGGCGCGGCCGCACTGGCGTCGCGGCTCGGCGACATCGAAAATGACGCACGGGAAGGCGCGCCGTCGCCGTCCGAAATGGCTTTGGACGGGGTGCAAGACCTGCTCGACCGGACCCTCGACGCGATCCGCCATCTGCCCTTCCTGCAAGACGAGGCGGGACAAGACTTGGGGGAAGCTGACTTCGCGCGGCGCGACCAAAAGACCGCCTGATTCCGCGCCTTTGCGACGTCGCGCGCTCTTGTGCGTTGCGGCGATGCTGCTAAACCCACCTCCGAAACATTCCAATGTCGGTGGGAAATCCGCATGTCCGTCCGTCGCCTCGCGCCCGACGCCGTCCAGCCCGCCTCGTTCGCCTTCTCGAAGGACAACGAGGCCTGGGCCGAGGACGTCGTGACAAAGTTTCCGCAAGGCAGGCAGGCTTCGGCCGTGATTCCGCTGCTGTGGCGGGCGCAGGAGCAGCACGAATACTGGCTGCCAAAGGCGGCCATCGAGCATGTCGCCCATCGCCTGAGCATGGCCTACATCCGCGTGCTTGAGGTCGCGACCTTCTACACGATGTTCAATCTGGCCCCGGTCGGGATGCACTTCATTCAGGTCTGCGGCACCACGCCCTGCCGGTTGCGCGGGGCGGAGAAGATCATCGAACTCTGCAAGTCGCGTATCGGCGACGAGCGCCATGTGACGGCGGACGGCAAGTTCTCGTGGCTCGAGGTCGAGTGCCTGGGTGCTTGCTGCAATGCGCCGATGGTGCAGATCAACAACGACTATTTCGAGGATCTGACCGAAGCGAATTTTGGCAAGCTGCTTGATGATCTGTCGGCGGGCAAGAAAGTGAAGATCGGGTCGCAGACCGGCCGCGTCACGTCCGAACCGGAAGGCGGCGCGAAGACACTGCTGGACAAGGCGCTTTACGACGGCTCGGCCGTGGGCTCGTGGAAGACGGGTTTCGAGGATCGCATCCGCAAGGCGGCGGACGCGAAGGCTGCTGCGGCAGCCGCTGCTGCTGCCCCTGCGGCGGTTGCTCCCGTCACCGCACCTGCGACGCCGGTTGTTGCAAAACCTGTGGCCGTTGCGGAACCGGAGACGGCTGCGAAGCTTGCTCCCGCCACCATCGAGGATGACGGCGGCCCCGAGGCGGCACCCGCTGTCCTCAAGGCTGCGCGTACCGGCGGACCGGACGATCTCAAGCTCATCTGGGGCGTCGGCCCGAAGATGGAAAAGCTGCTGCATTCCATGGGCTTTTTCCATTTCGATCAGGTCGCAGGATGGACAGACGAGAACCTGCGCTGGGTCGATCGGCGGCTGGAAGGTTTCAAGGGCCGCGCGCGCCGCGATGACTGGATCGGGCAATCGAAAAAGCTCGCGACCGGCTGGCGGCCTGACAGCAAGCTCGGCGATAGGCCGGTGAAGTGATATGGTCGGACAACAACCAGTTCGCGCCGTGCCTGAAGTGACCTCGGAGCATCTGTTTGAGTTGATCATGAGTATCGATGCTGATGTGCTGGCTATGGCAGATGGATTTGAGGCGATGACGCATCAGGTCAAAGCCATGCGTTTCGAGATGACGGGCATTCAGAACGGTCTGGAAAAAGTGCAGGCGAAAATTTCGGACAACGACATCCGTCTTGACCGCATTGAACACCGAATTGACTGTTACCTGCGAACCGGCGGAGTGAACCACAACCATGCTCTCTGACCGCGACCGCATCTTCACCAATCTCTACGGCCTTCACGGGGCGGACCTGAAGTCGGCGCTTAAGCGCGGCAACTGGGACGGCACGAAGCAGATCCTCGCCATGGGCAGGGACTGGATCATCGACGAAATGAAGGCCTCGGCACTGCGCGGGCGCGGCGGCGCGGGCTTCCCCACGGGACTCAAGTGGTCATTCATGCCCAAGCAGAACGACGGGCGGCCGCACTATCTCGTCGTCAACGCCGACGAATCGGAGCCCGGGACCTGCAAGGATCGCGAAATCATGCGCGGCGATCCGCATCTGCTCGTCGAAGGTTGCCTGATCGCGTCCTTCGC
>JBOFUS010000467.1:0-6968 GCA_051652685.1 Beijerinckiaceae bacterium | reverse complement strand
TCGCCGCGATAGCGCACGTGGTGTTCTGCCAGCACCGGCTGATCCTTCAGGTCGGGATAGATGCCGAAGGAATTCTTGCCCGGCACATCGGCAGCGGTGAGCACACGGGTGATGCCTGGGTGGGAGGCGAGGAAAGGCGTCAGATCGCCGATTGAAAAGCGCGCGCTGGCGTGGGGCGAGCGGACGACGCGCAGCCACAGCGCATCCGCCGGCGCATGATCAGCCCCGTAGAGTGCCGAACCGTCAAGGCGGGAGAGGCCGTCAAGCTTGGGGATCGAGACGCCGACGACTGTGCTGCCCGGGTTGGCAGCGGTGAGAACATTTCCCCGCGCTGTCGCCTCGATCGCCTCAACAATCTTGATGTATCCGGTGCAGCGGCAGAGCACGCCACCCAGCGCATCCATGATCGCGGCACGGTCAGGATTTTCATTTGCCGACAGAAGATCATGCGCCGCCATCAGCATGCCCGGCGTGCAGACGCCGCACTGCGCCGCGCCAAGCGCATGGAAAGCCGCCTGCAGCCGCGCGCCGAGCGGCGTGGCGGCAAGGCCTTCGATGGTCAGCACCACCGCGCCTTCCGCCTGAGCAATCGGTACGAGGCAGGCGCAAACCTGGTGGCCGTCGAGCAGCACCGTGCAGGCCCCGCAGTCGCCGGCCTCGCAGCCGATCTTCGTGCCCGTGAGGCCGAGCGTGTCACGCAGCACATCGGAGAGGCGGGCGTGCGGCGCGGCGGCAATGCAGCGGGTCTGGCCATTGATCGCAAGGGTTATCTGGCTGGCCGGCGGCGCGTGGTGAAGCGTCATGCCGCCTGCTCCTCGCTGGGGGCGAAGCCGGCGATGGCGCGGCGGACCAGCGTCAGCGCCGCATCGCGGCGGTAGGCGGCGCTGGCGCGCACGTCGTCGATGGGGGTGAGGACCGAAAGATGGCCCGTTTCTACGCCCGCGTCGGCAGGGAGCCTGCCCATGAGAAACTTTTCCAGCGCGACAAGCCTGACAGGGGCTGCAGTACAGGCACCGACGGCGATCCGCGCGACGGAGATGCGCCCGGCGGGATCGAGCACCATATTCACCGCAACCGAGGCGATGGAGATCACGAGGTAGCTGCGCGCGCCCAGCTTGAGGAAAGTCGAGCGCTCCAGTGGCGAGGCATCCGGCACAATCACGGCCTTGACCATTTCGTCAGGCCTGAGCGCGGTCCGCCGGTTGCCAAGCACGAAACCGGCCAGTGGCAGCCGCCGTGTTCCGGCTGCTGAGGCAAGCTCCACTTCCGCATCCAGCGCCAGCAGAGGCGGCACGCCGTCGGCTGCCGGTGAGGCGTTGCAGAGGTTGCCGGCGATGCTGCCCCGGTTCTGGATTTGAACGCCGCCCACCTGCCGCGCCGCCTGCTTCAACCCATCGAAGGCAGGTGGCAGCGGCGCGCCGATGATGTCGCTCCAGGTGGTGAGTGCGCCGATGCGCCACCCGTCCGTGGTGAGAGAAATGCCACGCAGGTCCGGTATCGCCGAAATATCGAGCACATTCTGCGGCGTTGGCTGGAGCCAGGCCTCGCGCGTGGCGGCGGCGGGATAGAAATCCGTTGCGCCGGCAACAATTGTAAGGCCGTCCATCGTGTCGGCCGGCAGCGCGGCAGCCAGCGCCGACAGGGCCTCGGAAAGGCTGCGGGGCCGGAGATGGATTGCCATGCGCCCTCCCTCCGCCAACTCAGTTGACGCCGAGCTTCTTCTGCAAGCTGGTCGAGGATGTGGTGTACTGGAAGGTCAGCCGCTTGTCGGGGTAGACATAGCGATGCACCTTCTGCGCGGCGAGCGCGCCTTCGTGGAAGCCCGAGAGAATAAGCTTGAGCTTGCCGGGATAGCGGTTGATGTCGCCCACGGCAAAGATGCCCGGTGTCGATGTCTCGAAGGTCTCGGTGCCGACACTGATCAGGTTCTCTGTGAGGTTCAGGCCCCATTCGGCCACGGGACCGAGCTTCATGGTCAGCCCGAAGAAGGGCAACATCACATCGCAGGAAATGTCGAAGACCTCACTGTCATTACCCTTGACCGTCGCCGCCGCAAGCCTGGGCGCGTCGCCCTTGAGGCCTGTCACCTGGCCGAACCGCAGGTCGATCTTGCCGGATGCAACAAGCGCGCGCATTTGCTCCACGGAGTGCGGCGCGGCGCGGAACTCATCGCGACGGTGCAGCAGTGTCAGCCGTTTGGCGATGGGTGCGAGGTTGAGCGTCCAGTCGAGCGCGGAATCGCCCCCGCCGACGATCAGGATCCCGCGGTCCCGGAAGTTTTCCATTTTCCGCACCGCATAGTAGACGCCCTCGCCCTCATAGGTCTCGATGGCGGGGATCGGCGGCTTCTTCGGCTGAAACGAGCCGCCGCCTGCCGCCACGATCAGCGCCTTTGTCTCGAAGGTCGTGCCGGCATCGGTCATGACCCGGAAGCGCGGGGCCTCGGCTGTGCCGATGCTCTCCACCTTCTCCACCTGCTGGTTGAGGTGAAACTCGGCGCCGAAAGGCTCGATCTGCTTCATCAGATTGTCGACAAGGCCCTGCCCCGTGACGACGGGAAAGCCCGGAATGTCATAGATGGGCTTTTCGGGATAAAGCTCGGCGCACTGGCCCCCCACTTTCGGGAGGATGTCCACAAGATGGCATTTGATATCGAGCAGGCCCAGCTCGAACACGGTGAACAGGCCACAGGGTCCGGCACCCACGATCAGGGCATCGGTTTCGATCATCGTCTGGGAAGTCATTGCGCCATCGGTTCGTTTGTCGATGGAGCGAACTTAGAGGCCGCTCCGCATGCCGTCCAGTCGCGGCAAATGCGGAGAGCGCCTCATCCTGAGCCCGTCGAAGGATGAACCCGTCTCTGACACTGCTGCCATGTACCCTTCGACAGGCTCAGGGTAAGGACATCGGGTTGCCGCGAAAAACGCGCGGACAGGCCTCAGTTCAGCATGACACCGGCCGGGCGCGGCTCCGCGCCGACTGTAACATCTCCGACCATGAAGCCGCCTTCACCCACTTTCACCGGCACGGTCTCGCCGTCCATGACCTTGCCGGAGAGAATCATCTCGGCCAGCGGATCCTGGACATGCTTCTGGATGACGCGCTTCAGCGGTCGCGCGCCATAGGCGGGGTCATAGCCCTTGTCCGCCAGCCATTCGCGGCCGGAAGCGTCGAGATCGACCGTAATCTTGCGGTCGGCAAGAAGCTTCGCGAGGCGGCCCATCTGGATATCGACGATGGCCCCCATGTCGGCGCGGCGGAGCCGGTGAAACAGGATGATCTCATCCACACGGTTGAGGAATTCCGGCCGGAAATGCCCGCGCACCGCCGCCATCACCTCGTCGCGCACCATGTCGCTGTCCTGGCCTTCCGGCTGGTTGACCAGATATTCCGCACCAAGATTGGATGTCATGATGATCAGCACATTGCGGAAATCGACTGTCCGGCCCTGGCCATCGGTCAGGCGGCCGTCGTCCAGCACCTGCAACAGCACGTTGAAGACGTCGGGATGCGCCTTCTCGATCTCGTCGAAGAGCACGACCTGATAGGGCCGGCGACGCACGGCCTCCGTCAGCGCACCGCCTTCCTCGTAGCCGACATAGCCCGGAGGCGCGCCGATGAGCCGGGCAACCGAGTGTTTCTCCATGTACTCCGACATGTCGAGCCGGACCATGGCCGTATCATCATCAAACATGAAACTCGCCAGCGCCTTGGTCAGCTCGGTCTTGCCGACACCCGTTGGCCCCAGGAAGATGAACGAGCCAATCGGGCGGTTCGGATCCTGCAAGCCAGCGCGCGCCCGCCTCACAGCGGTCGAGACGGCGGCCACAGCTTCCTCCTGGCCCACGACACGGCGGCCAATCTCGACCTCCATGCGCAGCAGCTTGTCCTTCTCGCCTTCCAGCATCCGGTCCACCGGCACGCCGGTCCAGCGGCTGACGATCTGCGCCACGTGATCGGGCGTCACAGCCTCTTCCATCATGTCGGAGCCGGCGGATTCTTCCAGTGCCTTCAGATCTTTCTCGAAAGCAGGGATGACGCCGTAGGCCAGCTCGCCGGCTTTCTGGAATTGCCCTTCGCGCTGGGCGCGGGCCAGGTCACCCCTTGCGTCGTCGAGCTTCTTCTTCAGTTCTGCTGCACGGCCGAGCTTGTCCTTCTCGCCCTGCCAGCGGGCGGTGAAGGCGGCGGATTGCGCTTCCAGTTCTGTTAGCTCTGTCCGGAGTTTCTCAAGCCGATCTTTCGAACCCGCGTCGGTTTCCTTCTTCAACGCTTCCGCTTCGATCTTCAGACGAATGATCTCGCGGTCGAGACTGTCGAGTTCCTCTGGCTTTGAATCGATCTGCATACGCAGCCGCGCCGAGGCCTCGTCCATCAGGTCGATGGCTTTGTCAGGCAGAAAGCGGTCGGTGATGTAGCGATTGGAGAGCGTGGCGGCGGCAACGAGGGCAGCATCCTGGATGCGGACACGGTGGTGCTGCTCGTACTTCTCCTTCAGGCCACGCAGGATCGAGACGCTGTCTTCGACGTTGGGTTCGGCGACGAACACGGGCTGGAAACGTCGGGCGAGGGCCGCGTCCTTCTCCACATGCTTGCGGTATTCGTTGAGCGTGGTGGCCCCCACGCAATGCAGTTCGCCGCGTGCCAGCGCCGGTTTCAGGAGGTTGGAGGCGTCCATCGCGCCGTCCGCCTTGCCGGCTCCCACCAGCGTATGCATCTCGTCGATGAACAGGATGATGCCGCCTTCCGCCGCCGTCACCTCGTTCAGCACGGCCTTCAGCCGCTCCTCGAACTCGCCACGGAATTTCGCTCCTGCGATCAGCGCCCCAAGGTCGAGGGCAAGCAGCTTCTTGTCCTTGAGGCTTTCGGGAACATCGCCATCGACGATGCGCAGCGCCAGCCCTTCGACGATGGCCGTCTTGCCGACGCCGGGCTCGCCGATGAGCACGGGATTATTCTTGGTGCGCCGCGACAGCACCTGGATCGTGCGGCGGATCTCCTCGTCGCGGCCGATAACCGGATCGACACGGCCTTCGCGCGCAGCTTCCGTCAGGTCGCGGGCGTATTTCTTCAGTGCGTCATAGGCGTTCTCGGCGGTGGCGCTGTCGGCCTTGCGGCCCTTGCGCAAGGCGTTGATAGCACCATTGAGGTTCTGCGCCGTGACACCGGCGGCAGCGAGCGCCTTGCCGGCCTCGGTGTCTTTTTCCAGCGCCAGAGCGAGCAGCAGCAATTCCGCCGTAACAAAACTGTCGCCAGTCTTCTCAGCCGCCTTTTCGGCCGCAGCGAAGACGCGCGAAAGGCCCGGCGAAACATAGACCTGTCCGGCGGCGGAACCCGTGACCTTTGGCTGGCGTGATAGCGCCTGCTCGGTCAGCCGATGCGCCATGCGCGCATCGCCGCCTGCCTGCCCGATGAGGCCGCTGGCAAGCCCCTCCGCGTCGTCGAGCACCACCTTCAAGAGATGCTCGGGGGCGAACTGCTGGTGGCTCTCGCGCTGGGCAAGGGATTGCGCCGACTGGACAAAGCCGCGGGCGCGTTCGGTGTATTTCTCAAAATTCATAGGTCTCTTCCCTCACGAGGCGAAGTGGCTGGAACCGGCCCCCGCTTGGCGGCGAGCCGGCATGGAGCGGATGTAGGATCGACCATGCACTTCTAGAAGAGGGAAGCGGCACGTCATGCGCGCCGCGTTTGACCGGCATCAATTGTTCTTTGGAAAGCCGCTCAGAAAACGCACTCACGGAAAGCTGGCAGGACGCTGCCGCCCCATTCGCCATGGAACTTCGCCAGCCAATGATGCGCCAGCGTCGTGCCGGTCTCGACGATGGGTTCCAGCGCATCAAGATGATGCGTTTCATCGCGGCCTGCCGCGTCCAGTCTGCCGCGTGCTGCAAGGCCGGCGCGTGACAGATCAAGCGCCTGCCGCGCGATCTGTTTCAGGTCACGGCCGGCTATACGCGCGGTCAGCCCCTCGCGTGGCACAGCATCACGCAGCGCCTCGCGCTCGGCTGCCGTCCAGCCCTTGACCATGTCGAAGGTGGCATCGAGCGCGTTGCGATCATAGAGCAGGCCTACCCAGAAAGCCGAAAGGGCCGTGAGGGAAGCCGTCGGCCCCGCATCCGCGCCGCGCATCTCGAGATAGCGCTTCAGCCGCACGTCGGGGAAAATCGTCGACATGTGGTTCGCCCAGTCGGACAGCACCGCCGTCTCGCCGGGCAGCAGCGGGTGCCGGCCTGCCAAGAGATCGCGGAAGGAGGTGCCGGTCGCATCAATGTAGAGGTCGCCGCGCTTGATGAAATACATCGGCACATCGAGCGCATAATCGACGTAACGCTCGTAGCCCATGCCATCCTCAAAGGCGAAGGGCAGGCTGCCGGCACGCGCATTGTCGGTGTCGCGCCATATCTCGCCGCGCGAACTCAGGAAACCATTGGGCCTGCCTTCCTTGAAGGGCGAGTTCGCGAAGAGCGCTGTTGCCAAAGGCTGGAGCGCCAGCCCGATGCGCAGCTTCTTGACCATGTCAGCCTCGGAACTGAAATCGAGGTTCACCTGCACGGTCGTGGTGCGAAACATCATGTCGAGCCCGCGTGTGCCAACCTTCGGCATGTAGTTGGCCATGATCCCGTAGCGCTGCTTGGGCATCACGGGCGTTTGCGCATGGGTCCATAGCGGCGAGAAGCCGAGCGTCAGGAAGGCAATGCCCAGCGGATCAGCCACCTGTTTCACCTGCATGAGATGCGCGACGATCTCACGTTCTGTCTCGTGGAGCGTGGCAAGCGGCGCGCCGGAAAGCTCGAACTGGCCGCCAGGTTCGAGGGATATGGCACCCCCGCCTGTCACGTCGGCAAGGCCGATGGGGTGGTCGCCTTCCATGATCGGCTCCCAGCCGAGCATGCCCTGCATGCCCTCCAGCAACTGCCGGATGCCGCGCGGACCAGCATAGGGGACCGGCAATATGCCGTTGCGGTAGAAGG
>JBOFUS010000466.1:0-3637 GCA_051652685.1 Beijerinckiaceae bacterium | reverse complement strand
AAGACGAAGCTGAGGAAACCAAGCGTTCCGACGGTTCGCCAGAGATGAAGCGGATGGCGCATGTGCACGAGGAATGTCTGCATGTAGCCCTTGATCCAGCGCGAACGCTGGCGGATCCAGTTGCCGATGCTGACATTGGCCTCCTCGTAGGTCGTGCTGTCGACGACGCCCACGCGGTAGCCGGCCTGAGAGAGACGGATGCCCAGATCGGCATCTTCCGTGACGTTGAAGGGGTCCCAGGCGTTCAGAGCCCGCAGCACCTCGATGCGGAAATGGTTGGATGTTCCACCGAGCGGGATAGGCGCATTCAGCCGGTAGAGGCCGGGCAACATGGCGTCAAACCACAGCGAGTAGTCGAGGGTGAACTGCCGGGTCAGCCAGTTCTCGCGGGCGTTGTAGTAGTTGAGCCGGCATTGCATGCAGGCTGTGCTGGCCGGCGCACGGCGGAAAGCGGCAACCACCTTGCGCAGCTGGTCGGGCTCCGGCTTGTCCTCGGCATCGAAGATGACAAGGAAATCACCGCGCGCGAAAGGCAGCGCGTAGTTGCAGGCCTTGGGCTTTGTCTGCGGCTGTGAGGGCGGCACGAGGATGATCTCGAAGATCGGCGGCAGCTTCAGCGCGCGGGCAGCATCGATGGTCGCGCTGTCGCCCTCCTCGAGGACAATCTTGATGTCGAGTTTCGCCTGCGGATAGTCGAGCTCTGAAAGCGCCTTGGCGAGGATAGGCAGCACCTCCGGCTCCCGAAACATGGGTACCAGGATCGAGTAGACCGGCAATTCGGCGTCCGAAAGCAGGCGGCTTTCAGCAGCGATCGCCCGCGTACTCTGGTCGATGCGCAAACCGCCCAGCCAGACCAGCAGCATCTTGAAAGCAAAGTTGCCAAGATAGAAGATCGTCATTACCGCATTGATGACGATGAGCGTCATGAGCGGTGCAACCCAGACTGCAACAAGCAAAGCAGTCGTCAGGCTATAGATCAGCACCACTTGCGCGAGAGTGAGGGTCTTTCGGGCAGAAAGGTCAGGTCGGGCGAGAGAAAGCTCGTCTACGGCGCGGGCTGTAAGCGCCGCGCCGTAGCGCGCCTGGATCGCATCGAGGATTGCTGTCCCGGGTGCCGCAACGAAGGCGATCTCCGTTCCAAAGGCCGAACGACAGGCGCGAGCTGTTGCGGGATCGACATGCGCCGCAGCGATCAGCAAGATACCACCTTTTTCGCGCCACGGGATAACGCGATGGAGCAGGCAAACGTCGATGGCACCATCGGGAGCGAGCGTTCCGTCGGGCAGATCCAGTGAAAGATCGACAACGGGCAACCCGTCAGCAATGGCGAAGGCCTCGGTCGCTGCCTTGTCGGGCACATCGGTGGCGGCACGCAGCGTCTGCCGGAAAGAAAGCGCCTGGTCGGTGGCTGCAACCCGGAGTGCGGCGATGCGCTGCGGCGAAAGTCCCAGCCTGTCGCACAGAGCCTCTCCCGCAACAACGTCGCGCTCGTCGCCGGCAAGGTGGCGTTCCAGGGCGGGCATCAGCGGTTCCTCCGCGCCATGCCGCGCAAGATGAGGACAAACAGCGCCGTCGCCGCCAGCCATAGCGACACGATGATCCACGTCCGGTATCGCTCTGCGATATCGACCCAACCGCCGCTATCGCTGACCTGGACACTTTCCCGGCCAGTACCCAACACATCAAAAAATGAGGCAGAACCATCGCGATTGACGAGGGCCACGTCGCCCTGTTCGAGCAGGACTGGTGCCGCGAGGCGGTACTCCTCGTCGCGCGGCGGCCGGATCCAGAGTCCGCTGCGGTCACCTTCGCGGACAACCTGCACGATCACGCTTTCCCCCGGATCGTTCAGTTCATGGAGCGTGCGGCCTTCGGAATCGACGATGGCCATGCGACCCCGGTCAAGCCGCAGCGGTGCAATGGGTGCGGCTCCGCCCTCTGCGGCCGCAATCGCGTCCGAAACGATGATGAAGGGACCGGCACCCGCAGGAATGCGTCGGGGATCGCCATCGAAGCGGATGGTGAAGCTGCGCGCCGGCGCGCCCATGCGGCCGATCACGCCGGCGACCAGATCGAGGCTTCGCTCCCAGCGATCACCGTGAATGCGTGGCACAGACAGGATGGTGCCAGGACCTAGAAGACGCCCGAGATCGACGAAGCTCGCGACGGCAGGTGCCGGCTCAAGCAGCAGTCCGCCGGCTGGCAGCAACTGCGCCGGAAAGGCCTGCGGCGCGTAACGGCACTCGCCGCCGGCTATATGGCGCTGAGCGACCACACGAATGATGTTTTGCGCCGCCTGAAGATGCGCCGGCAAAGTGCCGCGCAACTGCACGAACCCCTGCGCAGGAACACGCCGGCTTTCGACCAGGATGCCATTGAAATAGACGCTCAGAACCGCCGGAAGCGCGCCGCCATCGTCGCCGATTCTCAGATCGAGCGCGTACCGTCCCGCCATTCTGCCAGCCGGCAGATCATCGGCAGACCAAGCAACAAACCACTCGCCCCTGTCCGCGAACTCGAGGGGTGACATCTGCACACCCAACTGCTGCAGCGGCACGCGGTCCAGCATCTGCGGCGGCTCGCGGACCGGACCGACACTCAACACATCGGTCCGGGCAAGCTGGAAAAAACGGCTGCCGACAAGGGCAAGCGCGGAGGACGAAAGAACTGGCGATATGCTGAAGACCGGCTCGCCATTCTCGATGCCGACACTGATATCCGCATCCGACCCCGCTGGTGGCTCAATGACCACCCTCGCCCGTGACCAGACCGGGTCAGCCGGGTCTCGCACCGGCCATGGAGCACCCGCGCGCTCGAACGATATCCGCCCGCCGCGCGCCATCACCATTCTGGCCACGGCAAGCGCCGTTGCATACTCCTGCTCGGTCAGGCGCCGGTCAGGTCCCACGATGACAACGTCACGCGGCATAAGCGCCATTGCAGTACGCAAGTCCATCAAGGCCGCGAGCGGGACCTCAATGTCGATGCTGCTCGCCGGGCGCAGATTGAGGAAAGCGTTGGCGATCCGGTCATCGAGGCAGCGATTGTCGCTGAGCGCACCTGACGAAGCGAAATCAAGCTTGAGGAAATCGCTTCCGCGGGGCTGTCCGTCGAGTGGCAGCTTCAGCTGGAAATCGCCGCCACTGCCCAGCGCCAGTGTGTGGATGTTACGATCTTCGAACGCGAGGCGAAGGCTGCGTCTTGCGTCAAAAGCTTGCTCGGCGGTGAACTCCATGCGTGCTGCGATCGAACTGATCGGCATGGCGCGCGGTGCTGGCACATAGATCGTGCGCACGCCGTGCAGTCCCGTAAGCGCCACGCCAGCACGGTAGCCCAACTCCGCAAGCGTGAAACGCCGGACAATTGTTGCTCCGGGCGCAGGCTCCTGCGCACTTGCAGACCCCTGCGCTTTGGCCATGTCGCCAGCTGGAATGCCGAAAAGCACGCCAACCGTCATGCAGGCCGTCAACCAGATGGTTGATTTTGTCCGTGGCACACGAGCCACGGGTTTTTCATCAACACATGTTGGGTTATCCAGACCGCAGGGGGCTCCAGAATTGATTCGCAGGTTGATCCTGCTGTCGGAGCGCTCGTCATGAAGAATTCGAGGAAGGTGCGAGGCACGCGCCTTGCGTTC
>JBOFUS010000465.1:0-1120 GCA_051652685.1 Beijerinckiaceae bacterium | reverse complement strand
GCGCGAAGCCCACACCGATCATCGCCTCGCGCGTCACGAGCCCGGCGAGGCGCGCTTCGCTCCAGCCTTCCGTGCCGTGGGGGCGGCCGGGGATCACGAGGTAGCGCATCTCGGCGGTCGAATCCCAGACGCGGATGCGGGTGTCGACCGGCAGTTTCACGCCGAAGTCGGCCAACACGCCGCGCGGATCAATCACCGCTCGGGCGCGGTAAGGCGCGCTCTTGTACCAGACGGGCGGCAGGCCCAGCACCGACCACGGGTAGCAGGAGCAGAGCGTGCAGACGACAAGGTTGTGCAGGCCGGCCGTGTTCTCGACGATGCGCATGTGCTCGCCCTGCCGGCCGGAAAAGCCAAGCTCGGCGATGGCAGACGTGGCATTCTCCCTCAGCCGGTCGAGATAGGCGGGGTCGGACCAGGCGCGCGCCACCACGGCCGCGCCGTTCTGCGGACCGACCTTGTGGGCGTAGGTATCGATGATGGCGTCTATCGCCGCCGGATCGATATAGCCCTTCGCTGTGAGCACGCTTTCCAGCGCCCTGACCCGAAGCTCCATGTCCGACCACGGCCCTTCGGGTCCGTGGCTATGTCCGTGTGAGGCGCTCATGGTGGGAGGCTATGCTGGTGGGCGGGGGAGGGCAAGGGGCTGACTTGTCCAAACACTCTCCCTCAATCCATGCCTTCACGTCCTCGTGAGGGATGCGCTGTCCGGCATCAAGCGATGTGATCGCCGCCTTGATAGCTTCGAGGTACCAGAGATGCACGTCTTCAGCTTTGCTATCTGGGTTCACGTTCATCGTGCCGCGTGGCCCTCAATGCAAAATCTGGCTCAGGAACAGCCTTGTCCGCTCGTGCTGCGGGTTCCTGAAGAACTCATCCGGCGTGTTGATCTCCACGACCGAGCCGAAGTCCATGAAGATCACGCGGTTGGCCACCTGGCGGGCAAAGCCCATTTCGTGGGTGACGCAGAGCATGGTCATGCCTTCGTCGGCGAGGCTGACCATGGTTTCGAGCACTTCTTTCACCATCTCGGGATCAAGCGCCGAGGTCGGCTCGTCGAACAGCATGATCTTCGGGAACATGCAGAGCGAGCGGGCGATGGCCACGCGCTGCTGCTGGCCGC
>JBOFUS010000464.1:0-1954 GCA_051652685.1 Beijerinckiaceae bacterium | reverse complement strand
TTGTCGAGGGTTACGACGCGACATCGGAGCTGCGGCAAGCGGCGGAGACAAGGGCGATTGAGGAGATCGAGAAGGCCGCTGGCCACGCGCTCCCTCCCCTGTTCAAGAGCTATTTCCACGGCGAAGACGGCTGCTGCGGCTGGTATCTGACGCTTGGCCTTTTCGTCACGGAGGAGCTGAAAACCAACGAGCGTTTCCGCTCGATTTTTCTTGCTACCGAGATTCTTGAGACACGGCGCGCGGTGGCCGCGCTCGATGCGCAGATAAAAGAGCTGCTCGATGTCTATCCTGCACTTGAAGGCGTTGCACAGGATATCCGCAACCAGCTGGACAAGCTCACAGACATGGTGACCGGGCAGATGCCTGTCCGGATTGATCTTCCTGTCGCGCAATCGCTGGATGGGCTTGATCGTTTTTCGTTCAGAAACACCGACATTCCGTTTCTGGGCCGCGAGGATGTCTTCGCCGCGCTCGACCGCTTTCTGGAGGCGGATGCGCCTTTCCACTGGCACATGCTGACGGGCGAGGGTGGTGCCGGCAAAAGCCGGCTGGCGCTGGAACTGTGCGGGCGTCTCAGGCGGCGTGGCTGGTCAGCGGGCTTTGCACTCGGCCGGGCGAACGGGCAGGGCTACCGTGCAGGGGCCATGCAGGACGGCTGGAAACCGCGCCGGCCGACGCTTGTCATCATCGACTATGTCATCGCAGAGGCCGAGATGACCCGGCACCTGATGGAAGACGCGGTGCGCGGCGCGCATCGGGGTTTCGACAACCCTTTCCGGATCCTGCTGCTCGACCGGCAGGAAGACCAGTCGCTCGAGACCTCGATCATTGCTCTCGCCGGTGAGCGAGAGGCCATTCGCAAGGCGCGTTGGCAGCCGGGCGATGGAACGCAACAACTGCCGGAGCAGACACCGGATCATCTGTGGGACATGGCAAAGCCTTTCCTGCGCGGCGCCGCAGTTGAGCGCGAGGTTTTCCTTGCCAGGCACGCCGCACTCGATCCTGATCGCCGCGCACTGACGGCACTGGTCCTGGCGGACGCGCTTGGTCGCACTCACGGAGGCGGCTTTGGCTCGCTGGCGGATCTGCTGGGCGAACTTCTGCTGCATGAGCGCAAGACGTGGCCGGCTGTCCTGCTGGCAAGCGACCAGGCGCAGGCCTTCCTCGCACTCGTGACAATGGCGGGCGGTTATACTCCTGCGGATTTCAATCTGTTGCCAGTGCCATTGCAGGCCCAACTCGACAACGCGCTGATAACGGCCTGTGCCCGCGTTGCGCCGCCAATGCCGGGACAGGTTGTTGGCCGCCTTGCGCCCGATCTCATCGGCGAGTTCATGGCGCTCGATATTGCACGAAAACCCGATCACTCCCGCGGCGTCGCGCTCTATCCCTGGCTGGCCGAGACCGCATGGGGCATGAACGAGGGCGGCGGCATGCGCGATTTCATCATCCGCGCGCGGCGCGACTTTCCGGGCGACGCGGTGCTTGATGCGCTGAAAGGACCGGTATCGGGCGTAGCCACGAGCTTTGTTCTGGCGTTCGAGGATGATGTCGCTGCTGTACAGTCAGCATCGCTCTCGAAAAATCTTGCGGAAGCAACGGTCGCACCCTTCGCAAGGCTCATGGACAAGATCGCCGATCCCGGTGCTGCCGTTGCCGCCTCCAGTGTGCTGGTGGCGCTCACCGGCCCAACACCACCACTGATCGGCGCATTTGCAGCGCAGGACGCCCTCGACAGGCTGGCCCTCGCAGCACGGGAGGATGCGCGGTTCGGGAAAGTTTGGCTTCCCTGGGCGAAGAGCGTCACCAACTTCGTCCGCGACCGCGCCACGGAGGAGCCGGACGCTTGCCGCGCGCTGCTGGAGCAGTTGCAGGAGACAGCGGCGGAACGCGGCGAGCCGGCGCTGTGGGAGCTATGGGCGAAGAGCGTCACCAACTTCATCGGTCACCGCGC
>JBOFUS010000463.1:0-2371 GCA_051652685.1 Beijerinckiaceae bacterium | reverse complement strand
CGGAAGCCTGGGAGTGGTATCACAAGGTGGTGGGTGACGGGCGCTGCCCCATCGTCGACACCTGGTGGCAGACGGAGACCGGCGGAATCCTCATCACGCCGCTACCCGGTGCCATCGCGCAGAAGCCGGGCTCCGCGACGCTTCCCTTCTTCAGCGTCAGGCCCGAGATCGTCGATGCCGAGGGCAAGGTGCTGGAGGGTGCCTGCGAAGGCAACCTGGTGATCGCAGACAGCTGGCCCGGCCAGATGCGTACGGTCTACGGTGATCATGCGCGCTTCATGGACACGTACTTCTCCACCTACCCGAACAAGTACTTCACCGGAGATGGCTGCCGCCGCGATGCGGACGGCTATTACTGGATTACCGGCCGCGTCGACGATGTCATCAACGTCTCGGGCCACCGCATGGGGACGGCCGAGGTGGAGAGCGCGCTGGTGGCGCACCCCAAGGTCTCGGAGAGCGCCGTGGTCGGCTATCCGCACGACATCAAGGGCCAGGGCATCTACGCCTACGTCACGCTGATGGGCGGCGAGACGGCGACCGATGACCTGAAGAAGGAACTGGTGCTCTGGGTCCGCAAGGAAATCGGCCCCATCGCCACGCCGGACCTGATCCAGTTCGCGCCGGGGTTGCCGAAGACACGCTCGGGCAAGATCATGCGCCGGATTTTGCGGAAGATTGCAGAGGATGAGTTTGGCGCGCTGGGGGATACGAGCACGTTGGCGGACCCGGCGGTGGTTGAGGATTTGATTGCGAACAGGCAGAATAGGCGGGGGTGAGTGGTACAATGCCGCCTTTGGCGAACATATTGCGCTGGATTTCGGGCTCGTCTCCTCTTAGCTGCGCGCCCCGGAATGACAGTCAGAGTATTTCACAATGGTCGCGCCACGCTTTCCCAATCGTCATTGCGAGCGCAGCGAAGCAATCCAGTGCGACGTTTCCACCCGCACTTCCCGCGGCAACCGTGGCTCTGGATTGCTTCGCTGCGCTCGCAATGACGGTGAGGCTCACCAGAGCATTGTTTCGTAGAGATCTGCCCATTCCGGGTTCATCGCTTCGATCAGCTTCAGTTTCGCGGTACGTGATCCTGCCTTGATCTGTTTCTCCCGCGAGATCGCTTCCGGCATCGTCGGGAAGTGCTCATGGAAAACCAGCAACTTGCAGCCATAGCGTCGCGTGAAGCCGCGGAGCTTTCCCTCCCGGTGCTGCCAGACGCGCTGGGACAGGTTGGCCGTAACGCCCGTGTAAAGCGTGCCGTTGCGCTGGTTGGCCATGATGTAGACGCAAGGATCGCGCGGCATGGCAGAAGGGTAAGCATCACCCCTGTGTGGACGACTCCATAAGAATGCGTGCCACTTCCGTCATTGCGAGCGCAGCGAAGCAATCCAGTGCGACGCTTCCAGGTACATAGCCTTTGGCCAACCTCGCTCTGGATTGCTTCGCTTTGCTCGCAATGACGATGAGGCCCTTCAATCAGCCAGACTTCGCCGTCCCCGTGAGTTCCTTGCCAAAGAACGCCAGCGTCCGCTCCCAGGCCAGGTCAGCCGCCGCCTTGTTGAAGCGCTCGGCCGAGGTGTCGTTGTTGAAGGCGTGGTTGACGCCTTCGTAGCGGTGGACGACGGCGTTCTTGCTGGCTGCCTTCAGTGCCGCTTCGTAGGCGGGGTAAGTGGCGTTCACGCGGTCGTCGAGGCCGGCGAGATGCACCATCAGCGCTGCCTTGATGTCGCCGGTCTTCGTCACGTCAGGGGCAACGCCGTAATAGACGACGCCCGCAGCCAATTCCGGCAGCATCACGGCCGCGCGGTTGACCACGCCGCCGCCCCAGCAGAAGCCGACGATGCCGGTCTTGCCTGAAGCTTCCGGGTGTTTGTCACCATAGGCGATGGCCTTCTTCGTGATGTCGATCACGGCCTCGGCCGGCAGCTTGGCGAAGAGATCGCGCGCGGCATCCGGATCGGCCGGCGTGCCGCCGAGCGGGGTCAGGTAATCCGGCGCAAACGCCACGAAGCCGCCGAGCGCCATGCGACGCGCCACGTCGCGGATATGCGCGTTGAGGCCACGGTTCTCGTGCACCACGATGACAAAGCCCTTGCGCGCCGCCTCGCGCGGCCGGGCCATGTAGCCCTTCACGCCCTCAGCGATGGTCATGGCATCCTGCGTCACAAGGCGCGGGTCATCGACAGCGATCGTCTGGGCGAGCGCCGCGTTCGGTTCCAGCAGCGCCAGCGCGCCGTTGGCGGCAGCGATGGAGCCGGTGAGAACCACCAGCCGCTCCATGAACTCGCGCCGCGGCAGCGGCTTGTGGGTGTACTCGTCATAAAGGTTGATGACGCTCTGATTCATGTTGCCGGCCATGGCCCGTCTCCCGTTT
>JBOFUS010000462.1:0-5416 GCA_051652685.1 Beijerinckiaceae bacterium | reverse complement strand
GCATACTGGCGCGGCGACAGCAAGAACCCGATGCTCTCCCGCATCTACGCCACCGCCTTCGCCACGCAGGAAGAGCTGGACGCGCATCTGAAGCAGATCGAGGAGGCCGAGAAGCGCGACCACCGCAAGCTCGGCCGCGAGATGGATCTGTTCCATTTCCAGGAAGAAGGGCCGGGCACCGTCTTCTGGCATGGCAAGGGCTGGACGGTGTTCCAGCAGCTCATCGCCTACATGCGCCGGCGGCTCAGTGGCACCTATGAAGAGGTGCAGGCACCGCAGGTGCTCGACAAGTCGCTCTGGGAGACCTCCGGCCACTGGGGCTGGTATCAGGAGAACATGTTCGCGGTGAAATCCGCCTATGCTTTCACCAATCCCAAGGCCGAGGACGCGGACCAGAAGGTGTTTGCGCTCAAACCCATGAACTGCCCCGGCCATGTGCAGATCTTCAAGCATGGCCTGAAGAGCTACCGCGATCTGCCCATTCGCCTCGCTGAATTTGGCAACGTGCACCGCTACGAACCATCCGGCGCGCTGCACGGGCTGATGCGGGTCCGGGCCTTCACCCAGGACGACGCGCATATCTTCTGTATGGAAGACCAGCTCGAAGCCGAAATCCTGAAGATCAACGACCTGATGATGTCGGTCTACCGCGATTTCGGCTTCGAGCAGGTGGTGGTGAAGCTCGCCACCCGGCCGGAAAAGCGCGTTGGCACCGATGCCATGTGGGACCACGCAGAAACGATCCTGCGGCAAGCGCTCGTCAAGATGGAGGCCGAATCGGGCGGTCGTATCAAGACGGGTATCAACGAGGGCGAGGGAACGTTCTACGGCCCGAAGTTCGAATACACCCTGAAGGACGCGATCGGCCGCGATTGGCAATGCGGCACCACGCAGGTGGATTTCAACCTGCCGGAGCGTTTCGGCGCGTTCTACATCGGCTCTGATGGCGAGAAGAAGCAGCCGGTCATGGTGCATCGCGCCATTTGCGGCTCTCTGGAACGGTTTCTTGGCATCCTCATCGAGAGCACCGCCGGGCATTTCCCGCTGTGGATGGCGCCGGAGCAGATATCCGTCTGCACCATCACGTCGGATGCCGATGATTTCGCCCATGAGGTAGCGGGGCTGGCGCTGGCGCGGGGCCTCAGGGCACGGGCCGACCTACGCAACGAGAAGATCAACTACAAGGTGCGCGAGCACAGCCTCGCCAAGACTCCTGTGATCTTCGCCATTGGCAAACGGGAAGCCGAGGAGCGCACGGTGTCGATCCGCCGGCTGGGAAGCCAGGGTTCGACCGTGATGCCGCTGGAGGAAGCGTTTGCCATGCTGGTTGCAGAAGCAACGCCGCCGGATTTGCGGAGATAAGGCTCCAAACTGCAGTGTCGCCAGTCGACCTCACAAAAACTTGATGCATTCGTGATCGCATCCGCTTAACTCCCGAAATCTTCAATCCGCCAGCCTTGGCGGGAGGGGTTTCGGCATGAAGCGCGACATCGCCATCGTCATTTGCAGCCGGGGGCGCGAGGACTATCTCTGGCAGCTGCTTGAGGATATCGATCTCGCCTATGGCCCGGCGCTCACGACGGGGGGCCTCAGCTACTGCACGGCCGTCTATGCGCAAGGCTATTCGCCCGCCTATATCACGTCGCTCAGCCGGCGCTTCGTGGCGGCAATCGACGCAGGCCGGCTGACGATCATCGAAGCGGAAAGGTCGCACAGCTGTATCGGCGAGGTCGTCTCCACGGCCATCACGGCCATCCATGCAAAGCTCGACTACCGGCTCGCCATGCTGATGGATGACGACAGTCGCTATCGCGCCGACCCGGTCGTTGATGAAAACCTGCGGACGGCGGCCTGCGATTTTCTCAAACACGACGACCGCGCCTTCTCGATCAAGCTCGGAACCAGCCGTGCGCTCGAATACTGGCCGTTCGTCGACAGCGCCGGCCCCATCATGCCCTTCAAGGAAAAGATGCTGTGGGTGAGCCGGGAAGTGCTCGAGGAGGCGCTGGCCTTTCCGGGCTTCTCCACGCTCTCCGTTGGCGAGGATGTGGTTTTGTCGGCCATCGCCTGGCGCGGCGACTCCGCCCGCTGCTTCGGCGTCTTTGGCATCGCTACCTTTCTGCATCTGGCATTCGAGCCCGATATCGATGTGAACCATGCGTCGATTGGCGGTGGCTATGGCGAGCTCGTCGGTTATGTCGACGGTGTCTCGCCAGCGACGGAACTCGGGAAGTACGAGAAGGCCTACAGATCAGGCACCACACCTGATCACATCATGCCGGACATCTTCGTGGGCAGGGGCCACCCGCACCACGTGATCAGCGGGATCAAACCTGAAGCAATCATGCGCTACGCTACCGTGAGCGCGGCTTCCGGGCGGGGGCGCCGGGTCGGTTGACGGCGGGGATGAGATGCCTTGGGTGCCTGTACTCTGGCTTGGCGCATAGCAGTCATACTTCAGTGAGATCTGTCGCATGAATTTGCGTTAATGCAAATTAATCCTTGCATAGCCTCGCCTTTGCCCGTGTGGCCATCGTGTTAGTTTCTGTTCAGGGCGGACGAAGACGGACGCCTCCCCGGGAGGATATCATGACACTTTATCGCACTGCGTTCGCCGCCGTTCTTGCGCTCGGGTTTGCAAGCGGGGCTCTCGCCCAGCAACCTCAACCGCCCCAGCCACCTCAGTTTCCCAACATGAGCTTCTTCATTTCCTCGCAGCCCGGACCAAGCGGCGCGAATTTCGGTGGGCTGGAAGGCGCGGACACCCACTGCCAGACGCTCGCTGCACGCGCCGGCGCAGGCGCGAAGACCTGGAGGGCCTATATCAGCCAACAGGCCATGGGCGGCAAGCCGGCAGTGAACGCGCGCGACCGCATCGGCGCAGGACCATGGATGAACGCCGCCGGCACCACCATCGCCGCCAGCGTCGCTGACCTGCACGATCAGGCGAAGGCCAACATCAATGTCTCATCCGGTCTCACGGAGACGAACCGCATGGTCATGAGCCGGCTTTTCGTGGTCAACTACCATGACATCCTCACCGGCTCGAACGCCGACGGCACTGCGCCGGCCGGCGACAAGGACATGACCTGCGGCAACTGGACTAAAGGCAGCGGCGAGGGCGCGGCCATGGTCGGCCACCACGACCGGATGGGGCTCAGGGATGACGAACCGTCAAAAAGCTGGAACGCTTCGCATCCCTCACGCGGCTGCGACAACCCGGCGCTGCGTTCCAGCGGCGGAAACGGCCTGCTGTATTGTTTTGCGGCAAACTGAGCGGCCTGCTGGCGGGAAGTCCATCCTGCGGACGATGTGATGTTTCAGCGGCGGGCAGTGAAGCTCGCCGCCCCCTCCTCAGAACGCCTTGAACGTAATGATCGTCCGGGTATCCAGTATCCCTGCAATCGGGTGGACCTTCTCTCCAACGAAATGCCCAATATCGATGCCATCATCGATATGAAACTTGGCGAGGATATCGTATTCTCCGGCAACCGAATAGATTTCAGAAGCAATCTCGGCATCTGCCAGGGCTGTTGCAACAGCATATGTCTTGCCGAGATGGCATTTGATCTTGATGAAAAAAGTCTGCATCGATCTTGCCTGTCAGTTTCTGGTAGCAGGGGCACGCGGCGGGGCTGGCAGTGTCTGGTTACCGTTGGTCGCAGCTGGCGCTACCCCGTCACGGGCCAGCACCTCGACGTCGCGGTCCTGTCCGGCGCGCACCTTGAACTCGCTCTGGAAGATTGCACCGTCGTTGCGCGCGATGGCCACGTACTCGCCCTCAGCCAGCGTGACGGAGGGAAAGGCACCCAGCGCCTCGCGGATCACGTCGCCGCCGGGCGTGAGCACCGACCACGCCGTGTTGGCGCGTGCCTCGCCACCGGGGTTCGAGACGAGCTTCAGCGTCACCGTGGCGGCGCGATGACGCATTTCGGCGTCGGTGATCTTGCCGGAGTTGACGCGGATATCGGCGCGTACCGACGAATTCGAGTCGGCGTAGCTCGACACCACATGATAGATTCCTTCCGGCAGGCGCAGCACCTCACCAGGGCGCAGGCCCTGCTTGACGAGCCGCCCTTCCGAGTTGCCGGGCGAGGGGATAAAGACCGATACCGACATCCGGTTCGTGGGTATTGACTGCTCGGCAATGCTGCCCCGCACGCTTAACGCTCCGGCGCTGAGCGGCACACGCTCTGTCGTCGTCTGTTGGCCAATGAGCACCTTTCGCGTGGACGAGGCCAGACCATAGGCGACATGGACCACATACTCCCCAGGCGGCAGCGCAAAAACCGGCGCGTCGTCTGTCGATTGCGCGATCAGCTTTGGCTCGGGCTCACCCTCAAGCTTGAACACGCGCCAGACAAGGCCGCGTTGCACCAGCTTGTTCTCGCCGGCAAAGATGGCAGAGATGGCAAGCTGCGAGCCCGACTGCGCCAGCGCGGGCAAAGCTTGGGCTGCAAGGGTTATGGCAAGCAGGCAGTGAATGGCGCGGCGGCAAAACATCACAATGATCGTTAGCCGCAAATTCTGGCCGCGAGAAGGGCAGGCTGCGCATCACTCCGCAATGCTTGCGTGAATCGACTGACAATGGCGCTGGTTTTGCGCACCAAGAGCCGCTAGGACGCCTGCTGAGTCTTCTCACTGCCGCATTCCCCATCTTCACGGGTGCGGCGGCGCAATCCATGCCCGTCAGGGACGATCCACGAGGGTTTAGCATGAATGGGACAGGTATCGCGGGCGGGTTGAGGCTCCTCGCACTTTCCGCCGCAGTGGCGGGATTCGCATCGGCAGCATCTGCGCAGCAGCCGCAGCGCCCCGCCGGTCAGGGCCAGCAGCGCCCGGCTGCACAGCCGGCAGCGCCCGCCGCACCGCCGGCGGAGGTGATCCAGCTGAAGGGCGATCCAAATCAGGCCGAATGGACCAAGGTCTGCGGCCGCGATGCGGCCTCGCAGCGCGAGACATGTTACACCACGCGTGATTTCGTGGCCGAGAACAACGTGCCCGTGCTGGCTGTCGCCATCTACGAGACCAAGCTCGACGGTGGCCGGGCCGAACGTCAGATCCGCTATCTCCTGCCTTTGTCCTTCCTGCTGATCCCCGGCGTGCGCACCTCGATTGATGGTGGCCAGCCCATCGCGGGCCGTTACTCCATTTGCCTGCAGAACGGCTGTTTCGCGGAATTCGCTCCGAACGAGGCGCAGTTCACTGCCTTCAAGAAAGCGCAGAAGATCACGCTGCAGGTGCAGAACCAGGCAGCGCGGGAAGTCAGCTTCGCCATTCCGCTGGATGGGTTCGCCAAGGGCTTCGACGGGCCCCCCATCGATCCGCGCGTGATCGAGGAGCAGCAGAAGAAGATACAGGAAGAGCTCCAGAAGCGGAGCGACGAAATGCGCCGGCAGATGGAGCAGGGCGGGGC
>JBOFUS010000461.1:0-1592 GCA_051652685.1 Beijerinckiaceae bacterium | reverse complement strand
CCGCGCCGGCTGACGCTGGCGGTGCAGGGCCTGCCCATGAAGGGCCAGGACACCCGCGAGGAAAAGAAAGGCCCGCGCGTCGGCGCGCCGCCGCAGGCGGTCGATGGTTTCCTGAAGAGCGCGGGGCTCGCGAGCCTCGATCAGGCGACGGTGATCAACGATCCGAAGAAGGGCGATTTCTACGTAGCCATCATCGAAAAACCGGGCCGTGCCACGCTCGATGTGCTGGCCGAAATCTTGCCATCCGTGATCACGAACTTCCCCTGGCCAAAGTCGATGCGCTGGGGCGCCGACAGTGTGTCCACCGCGAGTTTCCGCTGGGTGCGGCCACTGCGCTCGATCCTCTGCACCTTCGGGCCGGAGACGGAGGAGCCGGAGGTGGTGCGGTTCGAGGTCGGCGGGCTGACATCGGGCGATGTTACCTATGGCCATCGCTTCATGTCGGACGGAAAGCCCATCCGCGTGCGCCGGCTGGACGATTACGTGACGAAACTTGAGGCCGCGAAGGTGATCGTCGATCCAGAGCGCCGCCGCGACCATATCCTGCACGAGGCGCGGCAGCTCTGCTTCGCGCAAGGGCTGGAGCTGGTGGAGGACGAGGGGCTGGCGGCAGAGGTGGCAGGGCTGGTCGAATGGCCCGTGCCGCTGATGGGCGAGTTCGAGGAAGCCTTTCTCTCGGTGCCGGAAGAGGCGATCCGCACCACCATCCGGGCGAACCAGAAGTGTTTCGTGGTGCAGCAGTCATCTCCCTCTCCCCGCACGCGGGGAGAGGGTTGGGGTGAGGGGCAAGGTGAGTCCGGCGCGACATCACCCGGCCCCTCATCCGGCGCTGCGCGCCACCTTCTCCCCGCAGGCGGGGAGAAGGAAGGGCGTCTCGCCAACCGCTTCATTGCCACCGCAAACACGGAAAGCACGGACAGCGGTGCCACGATTATCGCCGGCAACGCCCGCGTCATCCGCGCGCGCCTGTCTGACGCCCGCTTCTTCTGGGAGACGGACAAGAAGGTGCTGCTGGAAACGCGGCTGGAAAAGCTGAAATCCGTGCGCTTTCACGAGAAGCTCGGCACGCAATACGAGCGCGTGGAGCGCATCATGGCACTCGCCCGCGAGATTGCGCCGCTTGTGGGTGCTGATCCCTCGCTGGCCGAGAAGGCCGCGCGGCTGGCCAAGGCTGATCTTGCGACCGAGATGGTCGGCGAGTTTCCCGAGCTTCAGGGGCTGATGGGGCGGTACTACGCAGCGCTTGAAGGGGCTGAGCCGGAGGTTTGCGCGGCCATCGAGGAGCATTACAAGCCGCAGGGGCCGGGTGATCGGGTGCCTTCGGGGGCGGTGTCTGTTGCTGTCGCGCTGGCGGACAAGCTGGATACGCTGGTGGGTTTCTGGGCGATTGATGAGAAGCCGACGGGGAGCAAGGACCCTTATGCGCTCAGGCGGGCTGCATTGGGGGTTATTCGGGTGGTGGTGGAGAAGGGGTTGCGGTTGCCGCTCCGTGCGACTTTTGAGGGCGATCAGATCAATTCGGCTCACCCTGAACATCGCCGCCGGGTCCAGGTCGAGTACGACAATTGGATCAATCTCCTGTCCTTCTTCCA
>JBOFUS010000460.1:0-2387 GCA_051652685.1 Beijerinckiaceae bacterium | reverse complement strand
CGACGATGCGCGGGTGGTTGTGACCGAAGGCGACCGAGCCGAAGCCGCCGAAGAAATCGAGGATCTTGCGGTCGTTCTGGTCGATGATCCATGGGCCTTCAGCGGCCTTCACGGCGATCTTGTCGAAGCCAAGCAGCTTCAGGAAGTGCAACTGGCCCGGATTGATATGCTCGGCCCAGAGCTTGCGCATGGCGTCGGGCTTCATGCCCTTCGCCTCTTCGAGTGTGATCAGGTCCGGCTTCGCGTGCTGGATGTTCGTGATGGCGATGGCTGCTGACATGGTGGCTCCCTGTCGGTATCTGGTGGTTCAGGCTGCTTGCGTCTGTGTGGTTGTGGATGTTGCGGCGAGGCCCGCACGGTATTCGCGGTAGGCGGCCTGGAGCATGTCCTCGTCGCGGTGCATCGGCTTCCAGCCAAGTTCGTTCGTCAGCGCCGAGGTGTCGAGAATGCAGGTCTCGTCGGCGATCAGATACTGCTCGGGATCCATGATCGGCAGGTTGATCGCGTCCAGCGCGGTCAATGTCAGCTTCACGAGCGGTGCAGGTGTTGGCACAAGGAACGACTTGCTGCCGGCCGCTTTGATCAGATCGCCGAGCAGCTTGCGAATGGCCGGAGGTTCGTTCGAGCCTAGGTTGTACTCGCGGTTCGGGAAGCCGCCCTTCCAGGCGGCGGCGCAAGCCGAGGCACAGTCAAAGACGGAGATGAACTGGTAGGGGTTCCGGCCATTCCCGATCATCGGTACCGGAAGGTTCATATCGATCAGCTTGAAGAGCTTCACAAGGATACCCAGCCGCCCCGGCCCGATGATCAGGCGTGGACGGAAAATGGTGATGTTGAAGCCCTTCGTTCGCCATTCGGCGCAGAGCCGTTCTGTCGCGAGCTTTGACTTGCCATACTCGCCAAGCGGCTCTTTGCGGGCGCTCTCCGGCTTCGGGATGTCATGGGTATGGCCGTAGATCATGTCGGTGGTGAACTGCACCATGCGGCGCGGGCCAGCCTTTTCCATGCGGTCGAGCAGGTTCTGCACGCCATTGAAGTTCACCGGCCAGAAGAACTGGTGCCGGTTCGCCCGCGTCTGGATGGGCGACAGCATCTTGGCGGCGAGGTTGTAGACAACGTCATCCGGACCGAAATCCAGCGCGTCGAGCGAGGCGCGGTCCGTCACGTCGATGCGGATAAAGCGAAGGTTTGGCCGTTCCGGCGTAAGGTCGCGCGCGATATCTGCGACCACGACCTGTTCGCCCATGGCCAGCAGGTCGGCGGCCAGCTGCCTGCCCACAAAGCCATCGCCGCCGATGATGAAATGCCGCATGGTTTGCTCCTCAACTCAAGGAAATGAAAACGGTGCCGGCGCAGATCAGCGCGATACCGGCGATACGCTGCCAGCCGACATCCTCGCCAAAGATGAAGAAGGCGTAGGCAGCGACGATGACATAGGCGAGGCTGAGAAACGGGTAGGCGAACGAGAGCTGCACCCGGCTCAGTACCACCAGATGCGACGCCATGCTGATGACGAACATCGACAGGCCGGCGAAGACCCAGGGGTTGAAGACGATCAAGAAGGCCGTCGAAACGACGTTGCCGCCAAGACCGGACAGTGGCCCCAGCGCGAGCATGCCCTTCTTCAGCATGATCTGGGCAGTGGCGTTGGTCGCCACCGTGAACAGGATCAATGCGATGGAAAGTGTTTTTCCGTCCATGAGAGTCAGCCGCATCCCCGATGATTTTCCGGCCGTCCTGGCCCGGACGAAAGCGCAACCACCTGTCGATAAAATAGGACGGATCGGCCCCTGCGACAAAGGAACTCTGGTTTCAGCGTTAGCGGGCAAGGTGAAGAAGCTGCGTGAATTCACGCATCAGCTGGAATACATGCCCCCGAACATGGCGGCCATGCGCGGATTTTGCCCGCATCCGCCGTTGATTTTTTGCGAAAGCTGAAGTAACGAACCGATGCGGTCGCTGCGGGCGGCGCGCCCCCATATCTTTCAAGAAACCCGCGCGAGAGACACGCATTGTCGAAATTCACGTTCAACGACCACGCTGATCGCCGCTCGGCGGCATCCGAAGCGCGCAAGGCGCTTCTCGACAAATTCAAGACACGCGCCGCCGACGAATCGCCCGACCTGATCGCCCGCAAGGCCGAGCGCGATGCGCTCGTGCAGGCACGCGACGAGCGGCAGGCCGCAAAGGCGGCGGAGATCGCTCGTATCAAGGCCGAGAAGGAAGCCCATGCGGCGGCCGAGAAAGCTGCGCGCGAAGCCACACTTGCGGCAGAACGCGCTGCACGTCAGGCCCAGCTCAACAGCCTCACGAGCCGCGTGCTCAAGGAGCAGCTGGACTGGAAGGCGGCGCGCCTCGCCGCCCGCAAGAAGCGCTGAGGCGCTTTC
>JBOFUS010000459.1:0-6273 GCA_051652685.1 Beijerinckiaceae bacterium | reverse complement strand
GCGCAACCCCCGCAGCGCATGGCGACGCCGGAAGCGATCTCTTCCGCCGTCGAAGGTCGCGCACTCGCGCTGCCGAAATCGGCGAACATCCGCATGAAGCGGTGGTCGATCCACTCTTTCCAGCCCAGGACGAGCCGCCCTCCGGCCGAAAAGAATCGCCCCCGCCCGGCAATTGCTGCGCCATCCGCTGTCTCCAGAATCGTAAGGAAAGCGCGTTGTGCCCGGTAAGGCCGGAGGCTTTTGCCACGCGCTGCCGCCCGGAGGTTGGCCGCCAGCACCGGACCCTGGCGAACGGCGAAGACACCTGCCTTGGGCCGGACATCCCCATCGATCACGGCACAGTCACCGGTCGCGAAGATCGTCGTTTCGCCCATCACCTGAAGCGTGTTGTATGTGCGCAGGCTGCCGTCCTGAGCCAGTGGCATGCCAGCACCGGCGAGCCACGACGGCGCACGGGCCGCAGTCGACAAAATGGCGGCATCGGCCGCGATCCGCTGGCCGTCGGTGGTGAATAGCGCATCCTTCGCAATCCGTGCGATCCGCCCGGTGATCAACCTGATACCGGCGGCATTGAGCTTCTCGAGCACGCGCCGCCGGACGCCGTCGTTCAGGGTCGGGATAATGATGTCACCGGAAACGAGTGTAACGGTGAACACATCCGGCAAAAGACCGAGCCTCTCTGCCTCACTGTTCAACCTTGCGCGAAACGCGAAGGATAGCTCGATTCCGGCAGCGCCGCCGCCCACCACAGCGAAATGGCGTGGCCCCTGCGGTTGGCGTATCGACTGCAACAGCACTTCAAGCCGGTCCGTGAAACGGCTGATCGGCTTCACCGGCAGGGCGAACTCCTCTGCGCCGTCGATTCCCGTGAAGTCGGGCGCGATGCCGATGTTGATCGAGAGCGTATCGAACCTGAGTGGCGGGCGACCGTCGAAAACCACACACTTTGCCGCCCGGTCGATGCCGGTCGCAGCCGCATGGATGAGACGCACGCCGGCAGCGCGGGTAAGCCGCGCCAGATCGATATGCATCTCGTCACGGCGGTAGCGGCCTGCGACATGGCCGGGCAGCATGGCGGAGTAGGGCGTTTCCAGCTGATCGGTCACCAGCGTCAGCCGCACTCCCGGCTCCGGCCGCATGCCAAAGGCGGTGATGACCTGGACATGGCTGTGCCCGCCACCGATGAGCACGATGTCATGGCGGATCGGGGTGCGCGTTGTGGTGGGCTTCATACCGGTGTTGCTGATAGCTGCGCGCTGAATGTCGGCTCGTCCTCCAGGCAGCGAAGGTCGAGCAGGAGCGCATCGTCGCGGATACGCCCGATGACGGGGATCGGCAGGCGGCGCAGCTTCTCCGCCAGCATGATGAGCGCCTTGCCGCGTCCCCGTTTTCCATTGTCCGGCATCGCGACCAGTGCCGCACTCGGAAGTGTATCAATGGGCATCGCACCGGAGCCGATCTGGCTGGCGCAATCGGCAACCGATGTCTTCCATTCATCACCGAGCCAACTTCCGAAAGCCGGCAACATGCGCTCTGCCAAGGTGCGGATTTCGCCTTGCGGACGGCTGAGGAGGCGCAGCGTCGGCAGTGTTTCAGCCAGCTTGTCAGGATCACGGTAGAGCCTGAGCGTCGCTTCCAGCGCTGCCAGCCGCAGCTTGTCGAGGCGCAGCGAGCGCTTCAGATGGTTCTTCGCGCAAAGGCGCACCAGATCGCGGCGGCCGACGATGAAGCCGCATTGCGGGCCACCCAGCAGCTTGTCGCCCGAAAAGCTGACGAGATCGGCCCCGTCATCCAGCGCGTCGCGCACGGTGCGTTCGCGCGGCAGGTGATAGCGCGTAAGGTCAATCAGGGTGCCAGAGCCCAGATCATCGAACAGCGGCACGCTGTTCTCCCGCGCGAGCGCCGAGAGGTCGCGTGCCGGGACCTCCGAGGTGAAACCCTGGATCACATAGTTCGAGGTGTGCGCCTTCATGATCAGACCGGTCCTCGGGCTGATCGCCTCGGCGAAATCAGCCAGATGCGTCCGGTTCGTCGCCCCCACTTCGACGAGCCTGGTGCCGGCACGGCGCATGATCTCGGGCAGGCGAAACGAACCGCCGATCTCGATCAGTTCGCCGCGCGAGACGATGGTCTCCTTGCCCTTGGCGAAGGTTGCAAGCACCAGCAGCACCGCCGCCGCGTTGTTGTTGACGAGGCAGGCATCCTCCGCGCCGGTGAGTTCGCGCACGAGTTCGCGCACATGGTCGTCGCGCTCGCCGCGTTCGCCGGACGCAAGGTCGTACTCCAGCGTCGATGGATGGCGCATCGCCGCTATCACCGCCTCAATGGCGGCTTCCGGCATCAGCGCACGGCCGAGATTGGTGTGCAGCACCGTTCCGGTCAGATTGAAGACGCGTCGCTGCGACGGCGACGCACGGGCGGCGAGTGCCGCGCCGATACTGGCGAGGATCGTTGTCGGGCTGGCGACCATCGCTGCTTCGCGCAATTGCGCAAGTTCCGCCCGCGTTGCCGCAAGCACTTCCATGCGACCGTGGAGCGTGACCAGCGCAGCGGCGTCAGGCAGGCCAAGCAGCCTGTCAACCGATGGCAATCGCGCGTTTGCTGCCGCCGATGGTTCGCTTTCGTCGGCGCTGCCCAACCGTCTGACCCTCAAGAACATCGAAGATCACCGGTTTCACGAAACGGGCCTGCTTGTCGAGATGCCGGTCCGTCGCGGGGATCACACGTCCGTGCTGAAACGCTCCACGAGGAACTGCTCCATATGCTTCTCGTCAATGTCGCAGGCCATGCCGGGCGTTTCCGGCACGGTGACCGTGCCGTCGGCATTCAGCTCCGGCGTTTCCAGATACACCTTGCCGTGCATCGGATCGAATTCCTTGGGGTAGTATTCGAGGAACAGCGCATTGGGGATCGCCGCCAGCAGGTGCAGATGGCACTGCTGGTCACCATGCGGGCAGATGTCGAGGCCATGCGCCTGCGCCATGGCTGCCACCTTCATGAATTCCGTCACGCCGCCCATATTGCGCGCATCCGGCTGGAGGATCGCGATGGCCTGGGTCTGGATGAGATCGCGGAAGCCGTGCTTGGTATACTCGTTCTCGCCGGTGGCCAGCGGGATCGTGGTTTGCGCGGCAATCTTGGCGAAGCCTTCGTAGTCGTCTGGCTGCACGGCTTCCTCGAACCAGAAAATATCCTGATCTTCCATGCGCTTGGCGATCTTGATCGCGTCATAGTAGCGATAGGCGCAGTTGGCATCGACCATCAGCTTGATGTCGGGGCCGATGGCCGCGCGCACCGCCTTCACGCGGGAAACGTCGTCGGCGATGGAGACAGCGCCGATCTTCATCTTCACGGCCTTTGCCCCGCGCTCGACGTAGGAGACCATCTCTCCCGCAAGCTCCTTGAGGCCTTTGCCCTGCGCATAGTAGCCGCCGGCCACGTAGGTATCGATCTTGCGGCGATAGCCACCGAGCAGCTGGTAGACCGGCATCTTCGCCATCTTGCCCTTGATGTCCCAGAGCGCGAGATCAAGCACAGAGAGCGCCCGTGTCTCAAACCCGCGGCGGCCGAACTGCTTGGGGCTCCAATGTTCGTTCCACAGCGCTTCCGACATGCGCGGGTCCTTGCCGACGAGCCGCTGGCCGAACTGGCGCATGAACTCGATCTGGCCCTTCTTGGAGCCGCCCGTGCCAACACCCGTGATTCCCTGATCGGTCTCGATCTTCGCGTGGGTCAGGCTCATGCCTGAGTACGTATGCAGCCCGTTGGTGATCGGCAGCGGGCGCTCCCATTTGTAGATCGAGGTTGTGACGCGGGTGATCTTCATGGTGCGGTCCTTCGCCGGGCGTTGCGCCGGCCAATCCTGCGTGCGTCATAGGCGTCGTCTTGCCATTTGTCAAAATATGAACTAATATTTCAGATAATGAAAAATACATTTCGGGTTCTACAGCATGGGTGAGCGAATCGTCTTCGTCGGTACGGCGGACGGGTTGCAGCTGGAAGGTCTTCTGGTGACGCCAGAGGGCGCTACTGCTGCCGTGCCGCTGCTGTGGCTTCACGGCCTGCAACTCAGGTTCTGCGAGCCGGAATATGTCGCGATGGCGCGCTCACTTGCAGCGAACGGGCGTCCCGTGCTTCTCGCCAACACGCGCGGCCAGGGCTTCGGCGTCTGGCTGCGCGGTGGCGCACGGCCTGTTCTGGCCGGCAGCGGCTGGGAGATGGTACAGGACTGCGTGCATGACATCGATGCCTGGCTCGGCCTGCTGGCGCAGGAGTTCCCCGGGCGGAAGGTCGCGCTCGCCGGCCATGGCTATGGCGGTGCAAAGGCGGTCTTTCACATGGCTGCCCGTCGCGATCCACGCGTGCTGGCGCTGGTGCTGGCGGCCTCCGCCTCACTGATCCGCGAAAAGCTGGACCCGCAGCGCATCGGCGAGGCGGAGGCCATGGTCCGAGAGGGGCGTGGCCAGGATCTCATGCCGCAAAGCCTGGCCAAGGGTTCGTCCAAGGGCGTGGTCAGCGCGCAGGTGCTGGTCAATCGCCACGCCATCACCCGCGAGTTGCATGGCTCCGCCAGCGCTCCGCCGGCGCTGAGCCTGATCGAAGTGCCCACACTGTCCTTCTTCGGTGCGCTCGAGCAGTCACCCGGGCGCGATGTCGCGGCGTTTCTGGAGGTCATGGCCCGCAACGCCGTCCGCAGCCGGCATTTCGAGGCGGTGCTTGTGCCTGATGCGGGCTACTTCTTCACCGGTCATGAGGCGGTTGTGGCAGGGCTGATCGAGGCGTTTCTGGCGAAGGTCGAAAGGATGGTTGCTTGAAACCGCTCATAAAACCGTCCGCGCCCCAAGGCACCTTGCGGCGTGGCCGCCATCGCACCCGTGCCGACGCCGGCACCACCCGCGCGCTCGATCGCGGCCTTGCCGTGCTCGAAATTCTCGCGGCCGAATCTCCGCTGCCCCTGGCCGAGATCGCGCGACGCGCTGGTCAATCGTCCAGTACGACGTTCCGCATGCTGGAAACGCTGCGCAAGCGGGGTTTTGCGGCGCAGGCGGAAGATACCGGCCTCTATCGAGTCGGTGTCAAAGCGCTGGAGGTGGGCTCCGGCTTCCTGCGCGCGCTGGACATCGGACGGCTTGCAGTGCCCATCATGCGCAAACTGGCGGAAGACAGCGGCGAAACCGTGAGCCTTGCCGTGCGCCATGGCTCCGATGCTGTCTATGTGGAGCAGCTGGAAGGCTCGCGTGGCGTCCGCATGCGGCAGCGGGTCGGCTCGCGGCTTCCGCTGCACGCCAGCGCCTCTGGCAAGGCGCTTTCCGCATGGCTGTGGGAGGAACGGCTGGATGAAGCGCTTGGTCCCGCGCCGTACCGCCGATTGACATCGCGCAGCATCGACAGCCGTTCGGCGCTGATGGCCGACCTCGCAGCCGTGCGCAGCCGTGGCTATGCGCGCGACGACGAGGAGTTTGAAGCGGACCTGCGTTGCATTGCAGCACCCGTGCGTGACCGCACCGGCGAGGTGACTGCGGCACTTTCGCTGTCCGCGCTGGCGAGCCGGCTTGCCGCGCAAGCCGAGCCCCGTGCGGCGGAGGCATTGCTTGTGGCGGCGGATGAACTCACCCGACGGCTGGGCGGGAAGCCGGCCTCAGGCCGCGAGAGCGTGGTCGCGACGTCGGAAGACATCTTTCTTGATGGATAATTTCATCTAGTAAAATGATATAGTATATTTCTGATAAATGGACTTGCAGCCGATGCTGTGCGGGCGTATCGAACAGTGCTCCGCCTCCCCTGTCCGCCGGTCCTTGCGCCTGTCGCCGACCGCCGTCCGGTTTCCCTGGCGGATGGTCACGGATGCGCGTTCTTTCGCCACCGCCTGTTCGTCATCGTTGTGCCAGAACGCTGGGGCATCGCGATGGCGCTTGAGATGCCCATCCGTTTCGAGCGCATCGGACGTGTCGCGACCACGCGCCCCCTGAGCGACTATCTCGCCGGCCGCTTTTTCGCGATGGTCGGGGCCTGGACGTTTCGGGTCACGGTGGGCTGGATCGTCTGGACGATGACGAAATCCCCGGCGATGGTCGGCCTTGCCACCGCTGCCATGCTGGGGCCGCAGGTGCTGCTGGGGCCAGTATCGGGCGTGCTCGCCGACAGCCGCGACCGCCGGCGGCTGCTGGCCGTCACCCATGTCTTCAACGGGGGTGCCAAGATTCTGGCAGGGTTCTGCGTGCTCGGCGGCCTCATCGGCATCTGGGGCCTTTTCGGCTTCATTCTGGTGGCCGG
>JBOFUS010000458.1:0-2494 GCA_051652685.1 Beijerinckiaceae bacterium | reverse complement strand
GTGCGCTGTGAACGGCGCGTTCTTCTCCACCGGCCAGCGCTGCACCGCCTCCTCGCGCCTCATCGTGACAGACGGCATCCACGACGCCTTTGTCGCAGCGCTGACCGAGCGGCTGCAGGGTCTTGTTGTCGATGACGCGCTGAAGGCCGGAACCCACATCGGGCCGGTGGTTGATCAGGGCCAGCTCGATACCGATGAGAAGTACATCGCAATCGGCCGCGATGAAGGCGCGAAGCTCGCCTGGGGCGGCGAGCGGTTGAACCGCGAGAATCCTGGCTTTTATCTTCAGCCGGCGCTCTTCACCGGTGTGAGCAACACCATGCGGATTGCGCGGGAGGAAATCTTCGGACCGGTTGCCACTGTCATCCGCGCCAAGGACTACGACGAAGCGCTGGCGATCGCGAACGATACAGAGTTTGGCCTGTCATCCGGCATCTGCACGTCGAGCCTGAAATACGCGACGCATTTTCGGCGCAACGCAGAAGCAGGCATGGTGATGGTCAACCTGCCAACAGCCGGCGTTGACTACCATGTACCGTTTGGCGGTCGGAAAGGCTCGAGCTATGGCCCGCGCGAACAGGGCGCTTACGCGCGCGAGTTCTACACGACGGTGAAAACGGCGTATTCATTCGCCGGCTAAAATAACCTCGGGATCCGAGGCAGCGCTTCAGGGCTCCAGCCGGATGACGCGCGAGCGCGCCACCTGCGCGCAGCGCGGCAGATCCGTCGCAGTTGTGACGACGCAGCGGCAAGCGACACCCGAGCCATTCTCGAAATTGGTGATCTGTTCAGCACCATAGGTACGCGATGACTGGACCGTGATTGCACTGCCGTTGCGGAATGCCGGGCAGGATTGCCTGACCGGCGCTTCGGCACGGTTTATGGCAATGCTGGCAGTGGACTCGGGCATGCAGGCAGCGAGGAGCAGGGCCACAGCGGCTGTGACAGGGAGTTTCATTGCGATTCCAGGTGCGGGAGACTGATGAGATTTGAGGCTCAGCCCCTTAACCTCGCGAACGCGTGCAACGCAACACAAGTTGCCGAGGCTTTTTTCGAATCAGCGATCCACCTCGCCGAACACGATATCAATCGAGCCGAGGATCGCACTCACATCTGCCAGCATATGCCCGCGGCAGAGAAAATCCATCGCCTGAAGATGCGCGAAGCCCGGTGCACGGATCTTGACGCGGTAGGGCTTGTTCGTGCCGTCCGACACCACGTAAACACCGAACTCCCCCTTCGGCGCTTCGACGCAGGCATAAACTTCGCCGGCGGGTGTCTTGTAGCCCTCGGTGTAGAGCTTGAAATGGTGGATGAGCGCCTCCATCGATCGCTTCATCTCACCGCGCTTGGGCGCGACAACCTTGCCATCCTTTGACGCCACCGGCCCCCTGCCCTCGGCGGACAAAAGCCTGGCGCAGCACTGGCGAATGATCCGGACCGACTGGCGCATCTCCTCCATGCGGACGAGGTAGCGATCGAAACAATCGCCATTCTTGCCCACGGGAATATCAAAATCCATCTCGGCATAACACTCATAGGGCTGGCTCTTGCGCAGATCCCAGGCGGCACCCGAACCACGCACCATCACGCCCGAGAAGCCCCATTTCCACGCATCATCAAGTGAAACCACAGCAATATCGACATTGCGCTGTTTAAAGATGCGGTTTGGCGTCAGCAGCGCATCAAGATCATCGACGACCTTGAGGAAGGGATCACACCAGGCGTCAATATCCTTCACCAGATCATCAGGAAGGTCCTGATGGACCCCGCCCGGCCGGAAATATGCCGCGTGCATGCGGCTCCCGCTGGCACGCTCGTAGAAGATCATCAGCTTCTCGCGCTCCTCGAAACCCCAGAGCGGCGGGGTGAGCGCGCCAACGTCCATCGCCTGCGTGGTGATGTTGAGCAGATGGCTGAGAATGCGGCCGATCTCGCTATAGAGAACGCGGATCAACTGGCCGCGATACGGCGTCGCGATGCCGAGGAGCCGCTCCACCGCAAGGCAATAGGCATGCTCCTGATTCATGGGAGCGACATAGTCCAGGCGATCAAAATACGGGATCGCCTGCATATAGGTCTTCTGCTCGATCAGCTTCTCGGTGCCGCGATGCAGCAAGCCGATGTGCGGATCAACGCGGTCCACCACCTCGCCGTCAAGTTCCAGCACAAGGCGGAGAACACCATGCGCCGCCGGGTGCTGTGGGCCGAAGTTGATCTGGAAAGAGCGCTGGCCGGGGTGTTGGGTCATGGCGTCTTGGCCTTCTCGTCGCCCGGAAGCACGTAGTTCGTCCCCTCCCAGGGGCTCAGAAAGTCAAAATTCCTGAACTCCTGGTTGAGCTTCACAGGTTCATAGACCACGCGCTTTTCGGCATCGTCGTAGCGCACCTCGACAAAACCGGTCAGCGGAAAATCCTTGCGCAGCGGATGCCCGTCAAAACCGTAGTCGGTCAGCAAGCGCCGCAGGTCCGGATGCCCGGAAAACAGGATGCCA
>JBOFUS010000457.1:0-19092 GCA_051652685.1 Beijerinckiaceae bacterium | reverse complement strand
GCCCGCGAGCCGGTCATCATCACCGAGCACCGCAAGGACCGCTTCGTGCTGATGGCGATCGAGGATTTCGATCGGCTCAGGCGGCATGCCGATCCGCAGCGCGTCTACGGGGCAGGAGAGACGCCGCCGGATCTGGCGGCGGCGTTCTCGCGCGAGATCGACCGCGTTCAAGATGACGCCAAGTAACAAGAGAGAAGGATGGGTCAACGCACGGCTACGCAACGGGCGACATCGTGTCGGCCTATCCGTATCTCTGGCGCAGGGAGAGAGATCGCGGCGAGGAGGCTGGCCGGAAGGGCCGCCCGGTCTGCGTCGTCATAGTTTGCGATGGCGCGCTTATGCCTTGCGCCTTTATGGCTTGGCAGTCCTCCCTGTGATTTGAAAGATATGATGTCACGACAAAGCCGATGGACATATCTCATAGGATATGCTACAGATGCTGATGCGATGTGTTCTCGATACCTCGGCTTTGGTTTCCGGCCTTCGCAGCCGCAACGGCGCATCGTTTGCGCTGCTGCGCCTCATCGCCGCAAAGCGCGTTGTGCCGCTTCTCTCGATCGCCTTGTTTCTCGAGTATGAGGATGTGCTGAAACGGGAAGAACAGCGGATGCATCACGGATTTTTGCTGGAAGAGATCGATGCACTGCTGGGGGAGCTGGCGGCCCTGGCGGAACCGGTCGATGTGCATTTCCGCTGGCGGCCGCAGACGACGGACCCGTCGGACGAGTTTGTCATCGAGGCGGCGGTCAATGGCCGCGCCGAGATGATCGTCACGCATAACGTCCGGCATCTGGAGGGTCCTGCGCGGCGCTTTGGAATCCCGGTGTTCCGCCCTGGAGAAGTTTTGATGAGGATACGATCATGAGCAAAGCCTCCTATCCGCTGAAACTACCCCGTTCGATCAAGGATGCGGCGACGCGCCTGTCCAAGGCCGACGGCGTCTCACTTAACCAGTGGATCGCCTCGGCGGTGGCGCAGAAGATCGGCGCGGTCGAGACGGCCGAGGTGTTCTTGAAGGAGCGTGCGGGAGGGCACGACGGTTCCGGGCTGTCGGCATTCCTGGACCGGGTCAGGAACGCGCCGGCCGATGCCGAAGACCGGTTGCAGGACGTGCAGCTGCGCTGATCCGGGCTGGCTCGGCTGACACGACACCTTTCCGGCCGCGGCGGGCGCTGCCGCGCGCTGCGATCGGTCTCCGGGACAGCCGGTGGGCCCGCTGAGCAGGGCAGGGCAGGGGCCTCCGCCGGATAAAACCCGCGCATTCAGAATATGCCGGATAAGGCGACTTAGCTCCGCAATCAGACGCTAGGTTTCATGGAAATGCAATTTCTGCTAGGAGACCGTTATGAACCGTGACGTCGCTATCGCTGGGATTGCTGCACAGGCTGAGGCACTGAAAGCGCGCGGCGTCGCGGCAGCGTATCTGTTCGGATCGACAGCGCGTGGCGAAGCGCGGCCAGACAGCGACCTGGACGTCTTCGTCGATATCACGCCTGGAGCGAAGTTTTCGCTCCTCGATCTCGCCGGTGTGTATCGTATCTTGAACGAGGAAATCGGCCGCAAGGTCGACGTGATGACACGCGAAAGTCTGCACCCGAAACTCCGGGCCGAGATCGAGCAGGAAGCCGTGCGCGTCTTCTGATGGCGCGCCGCTACGACATCGTTCTTGAAGAAATTCTGGCGTCGATTAAGCTCGCGGAGGGCGCAGTCGTCGGCTTGAGCAAGGCGGCGTTCGCCAATGATCCATTCCGGCAGCGCGGCATCGAGCGGACGCTCGAAATCATTTCAGAAGCAGCACGTCATCTGCCGGATGAAATGTTGGCGCAGTGACCGGACATCCCATGGTCGGACGTGAAGGCGATTGGTAGCCTGATGCGGCACGAGTACTGGCGTGTTGATCCAAATGTCGTGTGGCGCATCGTCGAGGATGATTTGCCAGTGTTGCGCGACGCAGTCGCGGCGTTCCTGGCCGGCCTTGGCAAGCCGGCGGGCTGACGCGCAGGTTGGACCCGAAACTTGCCGCCTCAGAGAACGCCGCGGCGTGCTGCGGTCAATCTACAGTGCGACAGGAATGCCAATCTGGCAGGGCACGGGAGGGGCATCCAGCTCTCTTGAACCAGCCCCACTCTTGACGCCCGATAAGGCAAGCTTATCAGACATAAAAAAGATAACTGCGCTAGCGCGTTTAATCGTGAATTACATTACCAATGTGCTGTTTATCGACGACTCGGGTTGGTTCGGGGAACTTGTGCTTCAGCCGCCGTAGGATTTGCAGCTAAGGGCTTTGGCGCTGCCGGGACGCTGTGCTTGGCAATGGTGCCGGTTTCAACGGCCGCAACGAAGTGCTTGTCGGGGGCATCACGCTATTCAGGCCCGCCCGAAAGCAGTCAGTGGCGGGAATTCACACCATGCGTTCTGAGATAGCGGAACCTCCTTATTAACCTGCTTGGTTAATGCAACAGAGCCGTTATAGCCATCGCAGCCTTGGTTGTGGCGAATCAAGCCGCTCCATCAGGACTAGCAGCGGGATCACGATGCGGCGCCGTGGTTTCAATGCAGGAAACAGCAAGGTGGTGGTGCTTGTCGGCTTGTGATGCGGTCTATCAGTCAGCCATCTGGCGGGATGTTTGTTTGCCGTCGGGAATGGTCAGTGCATCCGGCGTCGCACGTGTGCGAGGAGGGTGACGACAGTGTCTGAAGAAAGCGCGCGACGGATCGCCATGGTGATCCAGTCCGGTGTCACGCCGCTCAGTGTGATTGGTCCGCTGCAGGTCTTCGCTTACACAAATTTTACGGCGAAGCGGAAGCTCTATGACATTCTGACCATCGGGGCCACAGGGGTCGCCGTACAGACGTCTCAGGGCTTTGCGATGCTGCCCACCATTGCGCTGCAGGATTTGGACGGACCGATCGACACGCTGTTGGTGGCAGGACTGGCGGATGTTTCGGCATTGCAGGACGGCCCGACACGCGACTGGCTGTCTCGTACCGCGCCTACCGTGCGCCGGTATGGTTCCGTCTGCACAGGCGCGTTCGTCCTTGCAGCAGCGGGCCTTATCGAGCACAAAAGGGCGACGACGCACTGGGCCTTTGCGGCCGAGTTGAAGCGGCGCTGTCCAAGCGCCCATATCGACATCGATGCACTTTTCGTCCGGGACGGCGCGCTCTGCACATCGGGCGGATTGTCGGCAGGCATCGACATGGCGCTCGCGCTCGTCGAGGAGGACTACGGTCGCAAGCTTGCACTCGATGTGGCGCGCGGCCTGGTGCTGTTTCGCCAGCGGTCGGGTGGCCAGGCACAGTTCTCGACGCAACTCAGGACACAGATGTCCAGCATGCCCGCACTGCGCGGCGTGCAGCTATGGTGCCTCGACAATCTTGCCGGCAATCTGCAGATCGACGTTCTTGCGGCAAGGGCGGGCATGAGCGAGCGCAGCTTTGCCCGCAAGTTTACTGATGATACCGGCGAAGCACCGGCCGAGTTCATCCTGTCCGCCCGGTTCCAGGAAGCCTGCCGGCTGCTGGAGCAGACCAGGCTGCCATTGCAGGACATTGCTCAGCGCTGCGGCGTTGGTTCCATGACCGCGCTCCAGCGCCTTTTCCGGCGGCGTATCGGTGTCACGCCCTCGCGCTACCGCAACGAATTCACCACTGGAACGGCCCTTGCGGATCATGATGCGCCCGGGCCGGCAGCGCTGGGACAATCGATGTGAGCTGCACCATGCGGCAAGGACTCCCGGTGAAACGCCCCGGATTGCCCACGTCATCATGAAAGACGCGGTGCGGGAAAAGCCGTCGCGCCGTCGCGTCCTCGCTTTGCTGACGGCGCTCGCGGCCTTCAACACTCTCGATCAGCAGATTCTGGGCATTCTGCTTGAGCCAATTCGCCAGGAGTTCGGCATTGGCGACATTGCGCTGGGCGCCTTGTCTGGCCCGGTGTTCGCCGTGTTCCACACCATCCTCAGCATCCCGGCCGGGCTTTGGTCGGTCAATCACAGCCGCCGGAAGCTCATCATGGCAGGTGCGGTTGTCTGGGGCGCGATGACGATGCTCTGTGGTCTGGCGCAGACCTACGTGCAGTTGGCTTTGGCGCGGCTCGGTGTCGGCGTTGGCGAGGCGGCTGGCCTGCCGCCGTCACAGGCCTGGGTTTCGGACCTCTATCAGACCGGTGAGCGAGCAACTGCGCTGGCCGTGCTGTCGGCCGGAGCGAACGTGGGTATTCTGCTCGCCTATCTGATCGGCGGTTTTTTCGGTCAGGCCCTTGGCTGGCGTCAGGCTTTCTTCGTGGCCGGCGCGCCGCCCATCTTTCTCGCCGCGATGCTGTTGTTTGCGGTGCGGGAGTCGGAACGGCCAACCGCCGATGCCCCAGCGCACGCCGTAACGCCGGGTATTGTCGTCGGATTGATAGGGCAGATCTGGCGGGATCGGGCGCTGCGGCATGTTATGATCGCGGCGGTGCTGGCAATGACTGTTGGCTATGGCGCGATCGCATGGGTCCCTTCTTTCCTCATCCGCACGCATGGCTTCAGCCTGCCGCAGGTCGGCGCGTATCTGGCTGTGGTCATCGGCATCGGGGGGGCCATCGGCAGCTGGCTCGGCGGGCGTGCCAGTGATGCTGCCCGTGCGTTCGACGTTCGCTGGTCGCTGTGGATCGTGGCGATCGCGTTCGTGGCGGCGCGCCCGCTGGCGATGGGCTTTTACGGCATATCCGATCCGACGCTGGCGATGCTGTTGTTTGTGGTCCCGGCCATGGTCGGCATGATCCACATGGGTCCCTCAATCGCCGTGCTGCATGATCGTGTCGCGCCGGCGTTACGTCCTGTGGCCTCCGCACTGTTCATGACGGTGATCACGCTCGTCGGGCTTGGCGTCGGGCCGCTTGCCGTAGGTTACCTCAGCCAGGTCATCTTCGCGGAACATGGCGCGGACTCATTGCGCTGGGCCTTGTTCAGTTGGCAATGCGTCGGCTTCTGGGCTGCCGTCCACTTCTATCTGGCCGGCAGATACCTCGCGCGCGCAGCATGATCTGCAACGCGTGGTCCTTTTTCAGGAATGGAAATGCGCACGGTAAGCTGCTGGCGATACACCCAATTCGCGCAGGAACACACGGCGCATCCCGGCAACCGAACCAAGCCCGCAGCGCGACGCGACCATCTTGAGCGGCAGCTCGCGCTCTTCCAGCAGGCGGCGCGCTGCCTGTAGCCGCGCCGATGCGACGAAATCCCCCGGAGAATCGCCGGTCTGCTCGTGAAACAGACGCGCAAAACTGCGCACTTTCATCCCGGCGCGCTCGGCCAGCGCGGGGACGCGCAGGTCCGCTGCCAGATTCTCATAGCACCAGAGCTGGACGTGCTCGATCGCCGGATCTGTCGAGTACTGTGCCTGAAGCTCGGGCGAAAATTGGGCTTGCCCGCCGCTGCGCTTGAGAGGCAACACGAGATGGCGGGCGATGGCCAGAGCAAAGTCGCGACCGTGGTCCTCTTCGACCAGCGCCAGCGCCAGGTCAATGCCGGCCGAAATGCCTGCCGAGGAATAGAACGTTCCGTCGCGCACATAGATCGGATCGACCTCGACCTTAGCCTCGGGGTGGCGGCGCGCCAGCTCGGAACAGAACATCCAGTGAGTGGTCATGCGTTTGCTGGTCGCCAGCCCGGCCGCAGCCAGAACGAACGCTCCCGTGCAGATGGAGCCGAAGCGACGCGCCTTCGGCTGCACATGCCTGAGCCATTCGAAGATCTCCGGACTCATACCGAAATCAGGGCTCCTGGCACCTGACACGAGCAAGGTGTCGAGGGGCAGGGGTACGTCAGCCATGGTGCAGGCAGGAACGAAGGAGATGCCGAGCGGCGTTGCCACAGGCTCCATACCTGCGGCGACAGTGAAGATCTCGTACAGCATGCGCCGGCGCAACCCGTTGGCGACATCGAACACCTGAAGCGGGCCAACAAAGTCCAGCGGGGCCGCTCCGGGATAGATAAGCATGGCGATGCGCCGCGGCTTCGCGTCCCGGCCGGGACCTGCTGCGTCCTGTCCCTTTGCCGGCATTGCCATGCTCCTGTCAGCCCAAAGGCCCCTTCCGCTCGCACATACCGGCGCGTTCTCGCTCGTGTCTATGGATAAGCCGTGAACGCGGCCGGTAGTGACAATTTACGCCAATTAAGACTCCCGTTCTGCCAAACGTGCAGCGGCATATTGCGTCTCGTCCGGCGCTGACGAGAATGGTGCAGCGTGCGCGTCGGCCTTCTGACGTGAACTGCGGGCAATAGGGATTGAGACAATGTTCTTCCGGCCGATGTTCATGGTTGCCGCTTGTGCGGTGTCGGCGCTGTGGAGTGGCGATGCCCGGGCCCAGATGACCCAGGGCGCTGCGCAATGCACGCAATACCTGATGCGGCAGGGAGCCTTCTACGGTGATCGGAACAACCTTCTCTGGCGGGAAGATAACGCGCTCTGGCTGTGCGACGGCGCGACCACGCCCCAGAATGCGAATGCGGGTCTGCCCGCGCCGGTCCGCTGCTTCAACCAGAACCTGCGAAACTACAGCGGCTGGGCGGAGACCGTTGGAGCCTGCCGGTTGCAGCGCGGCCTGCCGGTGAGCACGGCCCTGGAGGTCCAGGCAAGGCTGAAAGCCGAAGTGGCAGCGATCAGCCAGAGCCAGGCGCAGCGCCAGCAGCAGCTGCAGGGCGGCGAGCCATTTCAGCGGCCGCAGGCACAGCCCCCCTCGACCTCCGTCACTCCGCCACTTATCGCGGCTCCACCGAGAGACCTTAGCAGAATCCCGGTCGGCGGGCCATGCGTCGTGCTACCTGATTTGCGGCCGATTTCCTGCCTGGGGCAGACAGCGCAGGAGGCGGCACGCCAACGGCAGGTGACGATCGCCTTTACCAACCAGACGACGCGCCCGGTCGATCAGCATCTGCTGGCTCCGGATGGCCAGCGGCAGTTCTACTACACCCTTCAAGCCGGCGAGACGGTCGACCAGATTTCCAACCCCGGCGTGAGTTGGGTGTTCACGGCTGACGGGTCGCCCGCCGGCACCTATGAGACGAGACTTGGCGACCGGCAGCAGTATGCGATCAGAAGCTCAGGTAACCGTCGCAACACGCCGCAGACCTCGGCACCACCCGTGGCACCGGCCGCGCGCACCGTCGACGGGACGCGCGCACGCATGTTCGATTTCGGGCGGACCTCGCTGGTCAAGGTTGCAGGCAATCACTGGGTCGAGGTCGACAACCGCACAGGTCGGGTGAGCTACGCTTTCGAGCAGCGCCACGTCTCGCACAATGAGGTGCATCTGCTCGACCCCGCGCGCCAGATGAAAATGCGCATCAACCTGCCGGAGCGGGCGGTCTACATCGGCTTCGACATCGACGCGGTAGAAAGCCAGCAGGTTTCCAATTTGGCTGCCGTTTCGTCGGATAGCCAGATCCCGGGTTCCAGCATCGAATGGGACAAGGTGGTGGCACCCCGGGCGTTGCTGACGCCGCCTGCCGCGCCACCCGCATCACCGGCACAGCAGACAAGTCCCGCGCTCAGGCCGGTGCCTCCGGTGACACTCGTGGCGCAGCCAGTTGCGGTTCCGACGCAACCTGCTCCAGCGACTGAACCAAAGCCCGCAGGGCCGGGCCAGAACGACCCTTCACGTGCTCTCGAGGCAGGGCAATATGCGAGCGCCAACCTCCGCTGTGCCGCTCACAAGGCGCAGCTTGGACCGGGACAAGGCGTGATGACCCAGACGCTGGGTGCATGTTCGCCGTTGCGAACAGTCTCCGACGAATTCGTCACGAGTTTCAGGTCCGAAGAGCTTGTTTCGACGACGCGCTTCACCTCCCGTGGCGTCCCCGAGGCACGGCAGCCAAAGGTCGTCGTCGCGAGCAATCCGATCTTCCAGGCGTGGATCGATGCCTCCGGCATTCTCTATGTCGCGATGAAGACCGAACCCAACAGCATCTCCATCAACAATATCAGCGACACGAAGACAAAACGCGGACCTTTCCTGCGCACCGTGAATGTCACGGTCACTGCCGGACCTGGCGAAATCGAGGTCCAGACAACATTTCCCTTAAACGGCATGGGTTCATCTCTCGTGTCGCGGTCCACCGGCATCAATGTTTCCGCCAGCATCACGGCCAACGCCGGACCTCAGAACAGCGGCGTATCTGCAGGTCTAACGGCAGGCTGGTCCGATACGACGACCTCTTCGCAACAGATGGAAGACTTCAAGATCGCGGTGAGCCGGAGCGGGAGCACCCGCACATTCGAATGGCGCCTGTGCGGCTGGGCCCCGATGACCGGCTGTTACACCGGCGGCGGCAGCCTGATCGCCAAGGGCTTCCTCGGGGCCTGGCTGGAGGAATTGATCCCGCTGGCACCCGCCGCGACCCGGATAGACGGCTTCAAGAACGACATGGTTTACAAGATCAGCAACAGAAACACAGTCAGGGCGCTGCTCAACAGGCCTTTCAGTATCAACGTTGTCTATGATGCGTACCTGAACGTCGTCAGCGCGAAGACATCTAGCGACGGCCTCAAAACGTTAGCCCCAACTGTGAATGTTCCGTTCAAGCGTACGTTTCAATATTATCTCGATTTGAGCGAGCTTGCTCGCATCATCGAGGCTAACCCGACAAGATATGGTGGTGGTTGATATGCACGCCAGAAAGCTGACGGGAGAAAAGAAACCGATGGGAGAAGCGACCATGCAGAAGACGGTCATGATCATGACGGCGGCCTGTGCCCTGTGGCTCTCGCCCGTCAATGAGCTTCTCGCCAATCCGACAGGGTCCGGCGGACAACTTCCGCCCCGGCCCACTTCGCCGGGGGGAGGCGGACAAGGCGGGGCCAACCCTGGCGGAGGCGTGCCGCGCGCGCCGATTGTCATGCCGAATGCTGGCCCGGGAGCGGGCGGGCCTGCCGGTCCTGGCGGCGCCAACATTGCGCCAAATACCGGACCTGCCATCGGTGCCCCGCGCGTGCCGACCATTGCCGACACGCGCACCGCTCCGATCCCTGCCCCCATCGCGCCCGCCGTCGCACCAACGTGGGCGCCTACCTCAGCCCGGCCCGCCGTTGACCCGCGTGCCAACATCTTCAATAACCCGCCCGTGCAGGCTGGCCCGGCTCCGCAGAGGCCTGCCCTTGAAAGTACCTCGCCGGCTCAGCGGCCAGCCATACGCAGCCAGTATGTTGATGTACCGCAGACAGGTGGCGCAGCCGCAGCACCAGTCGTGAACACCATTCCACCGCCGGTGTCCCGGCCGGTGCAACCGGTCACGCAGCAGACCAGTGCCGCAGCGCCTGTCCAGCAGCGTGCCAATGCACTGCCCCCGCCGCAGGGAAGGCCGCGCCAGCCGGCAAGTGACTCCAGCACGGCGGACACGAGCCAGCGGCCGCAGACCAGTGCCGCAGCGCCTGTCCAGCAGCGTGGTAATGCACTGCCCCCGCCGCAGGGAAGGCCGCGCCAGCCGGTGAATGACTCCAGCACGGCGGACACGAGCCAGCGGCCGCAGACCAGTGCCGCAGCGCCTGTCCAGCAGCGTGGCAATGCACTGCCCCCGCCGCAGGGAAGGCCGCGCCAGCCGGTGAATGACTCCAGCACGGCGGACACGAGCCAGCGGCCGCAGACCAGCGCCGCAGCGCCTGTCCAGCAGCGTGGCAGGCTGCTGCCGCAACCAATTCCGCGCCGGCCGGCGAATGACGCCAGCACGGCGGACACGAGCCAGCGGCCGCAGGTCAGCTCCGCTGCACCGGCCCAGCAAACGCAAACGCCTGTGCGGCAGACTTCGGCCTTGCCTGTCGCGCAGCCACAACGCGGCGTGACCAGCCCCAACCAGCAGGATCAGCAGCGGCTGCCAATACCGCAAGGACCGCAGACCAGCACGGCTGCGCCGGCCCAGCAAACGCAAACGCCTGTGCGGCAGACTTCGGCCTTGCCTGTCGCCCAGCCGCAACGCGGCGTAGCGAGCCCCAACCAGCAGGATCAGCAGCGGCTGCCGATTCCGCAAGGACCGCAGACCAGTACCGCTGCGCCGGCCCAGCAAACGCAAACACCTGTGCGGCAGACTTCGGCCTTGCCTGTCGCGCAGCCGCCACGCGGCGTGGCCAGCCCCAACCAACAGGATCAGCAGCGGCTGCCGATTCCGCCGCGGCCATTGCCACCCGTAACGGCCGAGGTGCGACCACAGTACGCCTCCTCGGTGCCGACGTTGTCGAGTGCGCCGCAGCACAACGCCGCCGTCAGAGGCTGGCTGGCTGGCAACAACATTGCACCGCCGCGCGAGCTTCAGGGCAATGCGGGGCGGCGGGTTGAAGCGCAGCCCAGCCAGCAGTGGTCCGACCGTGTCCGTGGAATGGTGGATCGGCGTGAGATCATTCCATACGGACGTTCCGCAGACGGATTGTATGTGATGCCATTGCCCAACACGAACTCCGGCATGGTGCTGCGGATGACCGGTCGCGGCCTCGAAGGAACGGGAGAGCTTGTCTCTATGAACAATTCTTCGAGGCGCGGCCAATGACCTTCGGTTTGATTCTCAGGGATCCTGGTTTCGGATCGGCGGACTTTCGCGCCTTCCGTTCCGGCAGGTTCGGCGGCTTGCTTGCCGGCGTCCTGTCGATCGCCGGCTCCGCCCCGGCGCTCGCCCAGGACCGCAGCTGGAGCTCGTCGATTTCGCCGCCGAATGCAGTCGCCACCGATTGCACGGATTGCGGCGATGACATCGGCATGATGATCGGCTGTGAAGGGCGCGGCCAGCCCGTGAAGATCACAGTGCACGCTGCCGCACGTGAAACAGGCCGCGCTGGCGCTCCCGCACCAGTAAGCTTCCGGGTCGGCGGCGAAACCTTCGATCTGCAGGCACGGACGGCCCTGATGGGACAGATCGGTTACGTGCCGGAGTTCAGTGTCCCTGCGAACAGCCAGTTTCTTGCGGCCCTGCAGAACGCGGGTGGTGCAGCAGATGTAACATTCGGCGGCACATCGGCGCGCGTCACGCTTAACGGTGCGCGCACCGCTATTGCCGATATCGTGGCGTTCTGCTCGGGTGGCGGCGCAGCAGCAGGACCCTCCCGGAGAACTGCTTCGCAACCCGACCGGACAGCAGCGCAGGTCGACACACCGGCGGATGCGAGCGCCGCCGGTCCGTCAGAAATCAAACTCATCAACGGCCTCGCCTCCGACGTCGACTACTATGTGGTCAACGAGGAGACGGGAGCGACAGTCTACATCGCAACGCTGCGACCTGGCGAGCAGGTGCTGCAAAGTGCTCGATCCGGGCTGCGCTTCGTGTTCGGGCGCCGGGGCCAAGCGTTTGCCGACTATACGTCGCTGGAAGGTTCGCAAGTCCACATGATCCTGTTGCCAGCCGCCAGCGCGCAGCAGCAACTTGCACCTGAAACGACGCTCGCACTCAGCCTTCGCAACGGGCTCAACGGCGATGTCGAGTATCACGCGGTGGATGCGAACGGGCGATCGCAGTTTCTCTACACGATGCGTCCCGGCGAAGAGGTGGAGCAGCCGGTGATTGCTGGCATTCGCCTGTTGTTCCGGTTTGGAGGCCGGTCGATCGCCGAATACGTCGCGACGGACGAGCCCAACCAGAGCTTCACGGTGGGCACGGTGCAGCCACAAGCCCGTTCCCAAACCCTGTCCGACGAGCAAGCCCCACAGCCGGAGGTGTCCAGCCAGTCGCCGGCGGCCGCGCCGGCCGAGACGGCGCTGCAGCCCGCGCCCGGCCCCTTCGAACTCACCGACGAGGAGGGCGCGACATGGACCTATGCCTGGCGCGGGCGCAGCGTGATCGCGACATTCGGGATTCCCGAAACCGACGCGACCAGTGTGTCGATTTCCTGCTCGCCCAATCGCTTTGTCGGTCTCGAGTTCTTTGCCGCACCGACCAAACGGGCGGGCTCGCAGACACCGCTGCTGTTGCGCAGCCCGGAGCGCAGCTTCACTCTTCGAGCGCAGGCCAACGCACAGGGTCGCGCCTCGACGCAACTGAACACGCTGGATTATGATCTGCTCGCACTGCTCAGAAGCGCTGACATGGTGCTGGTGACGGCGAACGGGCAGCAGGCCGGTCGGTTCTATGGCCTGCGGGCTTCATCGGCAGGGCGGCAATTCATGCTGAACTGCCCGCAGATCGGTTCGCCCTGAGGTTTTGGCATGATCATTGAGATGGCAAAGCAAACGGCTTTGAACGGGTTCCGTGCCTTCGGCCGCTGGCTGACGCCGCTTGTGCTGGCGGCGGGCTTCAGCTTCATCGGTGCAGGTCCGGCCAATGCGGAGGCCTATCTGTACGATCTGCTCAAGCGGCCAGCGTACAAAGCTTCTTTCGATGCCTTGCTGCGACGGCAGAAAGTGGACCGGTGGCTGGCGAGATACAGCCGCGATTTCGATGGACCATCGGTACCTGTAACGATGATCGATACTGTGGAAGGGCCACGCGAAGTCGGTTTTGTGTGCAAGCGGCATTCATGCGGAGACAATCGCTTCTTCGTGCTGTTCACTGAGGGCGGCGAAACTGCTGTCGGCATGCTGCTGAAGGATGCCTCCACACCTCGATTCTTCGGGCGACCTACCGATTCTGAAAGGCAGGCATTGCTTGCCGCTGCAAAGTAGTACTGAGCCAGGGGCCAAGCAGGCTTGTGGTTGGGAGAGGTTGCTCGGGGAATTTGGACGCCGGGCATAAGTGGGAGTTCTGCCTGAGAGCGGTGTACGATGCGCCGCGAACAGAAGCCAACATGGCAAGACGAGCACGCCGGAACCACACCCCAGCTTTCAAAGCGAAAGCGGTGCTGGCTACGATCAAAGGCGAGAAGAGACTGTCGGAACTGGTGCAGCAGCCTCATCCGGAGCTTTTCGAAAGGCGACGTCCACGCCAACCAGATCAAACATTGGCGGGACCAGCTTCCAGAAGGGGCCATCGGGGTGATCGGCTCGGAGGCGAAGGCTGAACCGCATGCGCCAGCGATGGACGTGAAGACGCTCCATGCGAAGATCGGAGAGCTGACGTTGGTCAACGATTTTTTGGAAGGCGCGCTCGGCAAGGCGGGCCTTCTGAGCGCAAAGCGATGATTGACCGCGAGCATGACTTGCCGGTGAGCCGGCAGGCAGCGGCGCTCGGCATCAGCCGGGGCAGCGTCTACTACCTGCCGCGCGCCACCAGCACCGCCGATCTGGCGCTGATGCGGCGGATCGACGCGTTGCACCTCGACTATCCGTTCGCGGGTAGCCGGATGCTGCAATGGCTTTTGCGGGCGGAAGGCCACAAGGTTGGCCGCCTGCATGTTGCGACGCTGATGAAGCCTATGGGCATCGAGGCGCTGTATCGTCGGCCCAACACCTCAAAACCGGAGCCTGGTCACAAGATTTACCCTTACCTGCTGCGCAAGCTGCCGGTGACACGGGCCAACCAGGTGTGGGCGATGGACATCACCTATATCCCGATGGCGCGGGGCTTCGTCTATCTTGCCGCAGTGGTCGACTGGTTCAGCCGCAAGGTTCTCTCCTGGCGGCTCTCCATCACCATGGATGCGGACTTCTGCTTTGAGGCGGTCGAGGAGGCCATGGCCCGCTACGGCAAGCCCGATATCTTCAATACCGATCAGGGCAGCCAGTTCACCAGCATGACCTTCACCGGCCTGCTGATCACCAACGGCATCAGGATCAGCATGGATGGCAAAGGTACCTGGCGCGACAACGTCTTCGTCGAGCGCATCTGGAAAAGCGTCAAATACGAGGAGGTCTACCTGAAGGCCTACGCCAACGTGCCCGAAGCCCGCGCTTCCATCGGAAAGTACCTGGACTTCTACAACGACCGGAGGCCGCATCAGAGCCTCGGTCGGCAGACGCCGGATCAGGCCTACTTCAATGCGCTGCAGCCAATCCCGGTTGCGGCATAACCGAGGGCAGAAACCACTTATCGGTGGACCGGAAACTGTTCAAACAAACCGAGCCACCTCTGTTCCACTCCTCCTCCCATAACAACTATTCCAAGATCACAACTTGGGTCCATGTGGGCTCAGGTGCATGACTTCGCCGTTGGTACCAAGCACGTCTTCCGCATCATGCGTGACGAATATCGTGGGCAGGCGAAACCGACGGCAGTGTTCGAACACGTAGGCACGAAATTCCTGGCGTAAGTCTCGGTCGAGTTTTGAGAAGGGCTCATCTAGAAGGATCGCCTCGGGCTCGGCGAGCAAGGTTCGCAACAACGAGACCCGCGCGCGCTGCCCGCCTGAAAGGGTCGCAGGGTCGCGGTCGGCAAAACCAGCAAGTCCCGCCAGCACCAGCGCCTCTTCGATCCGCGCGCGACGCTGCGGCCCGCGCAGGTGCTTCGTTAGCCCGAACGCAAGGTTGCCCGCGACGCTCAGATGGGGAAACAGCAGATCGTCCTGAAAGAGCACGCCGATGCGGCGCTGCTCCGGCGGCAGTCCGGTGATGTCGCGTCCGTTCAGCAGCACGGAACCTGACGCTGTGAAAGCTGAATTCAGCGTTCCCCCGAGGAAGGCGAGCAAGGTCGATTTGCCGGAGCCGGAAGGACCCATCACTGTCAGAATCTCGCCAGGCGCGATGCTGGCCGTCAGCAACTCAACCAGCGGCTTGCCGTTGAGCTGGAGGCTGACGGACGACAGCGAGAGACCGGTGTTCAAGAAAGCGCCCGCCGATTTCGATGCCATGCCGCCGGCAGGATGGCAGCGCCGAGATACGCTATAACCGGGAGAACCATCTGCAATGCGCTGTAGACGCCGAGAACACGGCGATCGGCGCCCGCTGACAGTGTCACCGCCTCGGTTGTCAGCGTGGCGATGCGTCCGCCACCCGCAAACAGAGTCGGAAGGTATTGCGCGACACTGACGCCGAAACCGATCGCGCAGGCGATCATGATCGGCCGGAGCAGGATCGGCACCTTGACCCGCCAAAAGACGCACCATGGCCCCGCGCCCAACGCGCGCGCCGTCCGTTCGTAACGCGGGTCGAGCGACCGATAAGGGTCAGCCAAGGCGAGGTGCAGATATGGCAAAACGAACACGAAATGAACCCATGCGACCGTCACCAGCAATCCGTCTGCGCCAATGCGGACCAGCAGGACCTGCAGTCCGAAAACGAAGGCGATCTGTGGCACAAGCAATGGCGCATAGATGAGCGCCGGTAACCATCTATTGCGCTTGCGGACGGTGCGGCCGTTGCATTCGAGGATCGCAAGAGAAGCCACCAGCGCCAGCACCGTGGCCATCACGCCAACCGCGAGCGTTGTAACCGCATGCCTGAAGACATCGCTCCATTGCCGTCGCCAGACCTCGTCCGTCAGAAAATCAGGCCAGGCGCGGGGGAACCGCCAATCGCCGGCGACGGACCACAGGCCTGGTCCAAGGATCGAAAGGAGGGAAGCGGCGGCAAGCCCAAGCCAGACAACGTAGCCGGCTGACAGCATGAGACTTGCCGCCGAGGCGCGGCGACCGGAGGCGGCCCAGGGCAGCGCGAGACGCCCGACGACGCATTCACCGAGCCGCCAGAGAGCGATCACTGTCACGGCGATGAACAACTGAAGGATGGCGGCCGCCGCGGCGCGCGGGTAGAGTGTCAGGTCATAGTCGGCGAACCAGCGCGCCGCGAGGATTGCCAGCGGCGCTGGCGCTCCGGGGCCGAGCACGAAGGCGACATCCACGACGGACAGGGAGAAGGACAAGACCGCGTAAACGGGCAGCCTGATCTGTCGATAGACGAGAGGGAAGACCGCCACAAGCCACGCCTTGGCACGGCCATAGCCCAACGACAGGGCCACCGCCATCTGTTCGCGAGCCCTAATCTGGTTGAGCGCCCCTATCATCATCAGTGTCAGGTAGGGTGTCTCCTTCAGCATCAGACCGAGTGTGAGGGCAAACCCGGCCGGATCGCGGACCGTTGCGAATGAGGGCGGCTGCGTCCATCCGGTCAACTCGGGCGAAACCATCCGGGCGATCCATCCCGACGGTGCCACGAGAAAGGCGAAGCCGATGGCAAGCGCGGCATGTGGCGCGGCCAGGAGAGGTCCCAGTGCGCTTTCGACGCGCCGGAATGCTGGCCTTTGCGACGTTGCTGCGATGAAGCCCATGGCGCAGACCAGTGAAAGGACGGTCGCCGCGAGCCCGGTGCCCAGGGTCAAGAGTGCCGACCGGCCAAGTCCCGGCGTGGACCAAAGCTCCCGCCAGGCATCCAGGCCGGGTTCGTTCCGCCCGATCGCGGGCAAATAGCCGAACGCCGGCAGCAGTGTTCCGGCCAACCCGGCGATGATCGGACCGGCCACCATGGCGGCGACAAGGGCCGGCGCGAACCTGAGCATGGCTGCGGCCCTATTCGATGCTCAGCCTCTCCCACACGACCGTGGTCCGCGTCATCCAGGATGGATGCGGTTCGGGTAGCGCCTTGCCTAGCTCCTTGTTGGTTGGCAGCGCAGGGTCGGATGACAGCGCAGTGAAATGTTTCCGATCCGTCTCCGGCAGCTTCCCGACGTCCAGCACGGAAAACGCGCCGAGTTGCCTGGGATCCTGCGCGCGGGCCTGGGTTGCAGGTTCCAGCAAGAAATCGGCCACAACCATGGCGCCCTCCTTGTTCGCGGCGTTGAACGGAATTGCCACGAAGCTCGTGTTGCCGATCGTGCCGCCGTCCATCACGTAGACCCGGGCGCTGGCCGGCAATCGCCGGGCTGCGGCCGATACTGCCGCCTCTGCCGGATTGAATGAGAGAGTGAGGTCGATCTCGGCGTCATTCAGCAATTGCAGCGCGGCAGGGCCAGTCTCGGGGAAGTCGCGACCCTTCCGCCACAGATGAGGACGCAAGGCCGTGTACCATTCCCAAAGCGGTGCCGTTGTCGTCGAAAAGCTCGCATCGGTTGCGGGCTCCGCCAGCGCGGCGCGATCCGGCACCAGACCCACAAGCGCTTGCTTGAGGAAAGTCGCGCCCATGAAATCCCGCGCATGGGGATGCGCCAGACGTCCAGGATTGGCGCGCGCCCATACCAGCATGGCTGGCGCGGATTTGGGCAAGGTCGCGAGCGCCGAACGCGCGGAATCATAGACGAAGACAACTTGTGCCAGCCGCCAGGGTGCGGCCAGCCCGTCAACCGGGATGGTGAAGTCGACAATGTTGGACGGCTTGCCGACGGTATCGACGAGCCGCCAGTTCGGCAGCGCCTCCACGAAAGGTCCGTGCAGCAGGCTTTGGGTCTTCATCGCCAGAAGGTTGGGGCCGTTGATCCAGATAAGGTCCACCGAGCCGCCAGCGACTCTGCCTGCCTGCTTTTCCGCCACGACGCGCGTCACGGCCTCGGCCGTGTCGCGCAGCCGGACGTGGACAACGGTGACGCCATGAAGCCGCCTGACCTCCGCCCCGGCCCAGGCAATGAACCAGTTCGTGCGCTCGTCGCCGCCCCAGGCGTTCCAGTAGATGGTCTGCCCGCGGGCCGCCGCCCGGATGGCATCGAAGCCCCTCGCCTCGCGCGCTGAAACGATGCTTCCTGCGAAAGGCAATGCACCAGCCCCAAGCACGAATCTACGACGGTCAATCACAGGCGGTTCTTTCGCTATTCTGGTCTCTCTGCTCTTCATTTTATCACGGACCGAACGCTGCTGGCACGACACAATGCTGTTTGCAGAGACTATGCATGATCCCTCGGTTATAGAGAATCCACGCTGGGATCCCGCCCAAAATGCTTGCCCTGCAAAGACTTGCTTCACATTAGCGGTACGCCGGTCGCGCTCCTGCCCCCGCCAATAGTCGGGGGCCTCACGCGTGGAACCGATGGCAATCAAAAAGCGGAGAAGGGCGTTGCATCTGGCCGGAGTGCGAACCTCAGATTCTGCGCTGACTGTCTGGCTCACGGAGCCCGATGCCCGCCGAACGACGTGAGGCTCCTCAATCGGCGCCCGAATGCCCGCCAGCAAGGAAACTCTCTACCTCATGCTTGAACACTGGCCATCCAAGATCGCTTTCGAGGACGAGATGGTTGCGGCCCTCTATCCCGACAAAGCGGGCGTTGGGCATCCCGGCGGCGAGAAGACGACCCTCCTCGATGGGTTGGACCGCGTCGTCCCGGCAATGCAGCACCAGCGTCGGGACGCGGACCTGGGATAAAGCGCTGCGGACATCGAGCGTATCAGAGACGCGGCGTATCCGTGCGGCGTTTTCGGGCGAGGTGGTCCTGCGCTGCAGATCGTTGAACCAGCCCATTTGCTCCGCTGTTCCGTCCGGGATGAACAGCGATGTGAACATCTGCCGGAAGGCCGGGTTCTCCTGGCCCCACCCCGTGCGCATCAGCGTGAGCATCGCTTCGGCCTGATCCGCTTCATCCGTCGTGGCGCGGAGCCGTCTGCCGCGGGCGAAGCTGCCGTAGAGCACCAGCTTCTCGACCTTCTCGGGATGCCTGGCCGCATAGAGGACACTGACCGCGCATCCCTGCGACGCGCCGAACAGGACGAAGCGATCGAGTCCGTTTGCTTCGACCACAGTTTCAAGATCACGCACGAAGGCGTCGAGCGAGATGTCCTCGGCATCCCAATCGGACAGGCCGTTGCCGCGGGCGTCGTAGCGGATGAGAGTCCGCCCCGTCGCAAGCCAATGCAGCAGGTGGCTCCAGACCGGGCTCTGCCAGTCGTATTCCAGATGATTGAGCCAATTGCCCGCCTTGACGATCGGAGGTCCGTTGCCCGCCGTCGCATAGGCGATTCGGACGCCGTCGCTCGACGTGCAGAACCGGATCGATTGGTGAAGGCCCTCGGCCGTCAGTGCCGTCGCGACGTTGCTTCCGCTGGCGACCACGTCGCCGATGAAACGATAGCCGCGTCGCGGCAATGTCTTGATCAACCGTTGCCGTGTGCCATCGTCGCCAATCGCGGAACGGGCGGCGTTAATGCGGCTGGTCAGCGTCGAGAGCGAGACGACGCGACCGCTCCAGATCGCGTCGAACAACTCGTCGGAGGTCACGACCCGACCGCGATGCTCGACAAGATGGACGAGAAGGTCGAAGACTTGCGGCTCGGTCGGCACAGGCTCGCCGTCGCAGCGAAGCTCCCGCCGCCCTCGATCAATCTCATAGGCATCGAAAGCGTAGCGCA